>JAZKSZ010000237.1:0-2552 GCA_036625795.1 Haloarculaceae archaeon | reverse complement strand
CTTCACGATGTCGGGGGCCTTCAGCGCGGTGACGGGGTCCCCGACGGTCTCGATGCGGACGCTGCCGGTCTCGCTGTCGATGTCCAGCCGGACCTCCGCCCTGGTTTCGATCTCCCGCATCGTCTCGCCGCCCGCACCGATCAGGACGCCGATGCGGTCGTCGGGAACCTTCACGTGCTGCATAAGTGATCTGGCGTACGCCAGGCTCCTGTTAAAGTCCTTCGTCACCGCGTGGGCGTGCCCGGGAGCCCACGCTGTCACGGCCGTCCGGGCCGGCCGGTAGCTTGATTGGACTGGTGGACGCTCCCCCCGGTATGGCATCGCTACTGGTCACGGTCGCCCTGCTCGTGCTGGGGCTGGCACTCGCCGTCGGCGGCTTCCTCTTTTTCACCGAGGCGCTGTACGGACTCGGGCTGCTCGCCGGACTGAGCGTCGGGCTCGTCGTCCTCACCGCCGAGGGTGTCCCGCAGAGCTGGGGGCTGGCTGCGCTCGTCGTCGGCCCGCTGGTGGGGTTGGCGCTCGCAGGCTCGGTCAAGACGCTGGTCGTGGCCGTTCCCGGGGCGCTCGTGGGGGTACTGGTCGCCATCGTCGCGACGGGGATCGACCTCTCCTCGCCGGCGAACCTGGTCGACCCCGCGGTCGCCGTCGGGGGCGCCGTCGGGCTGGTGGTCGCTCTGGTCGTCGAGACGCCCGTCCTCATCCTCCTGACGGCCTCGTGGGGCGCCACGTTGGTCTCGGTCGCGCTGGGCGCGCCCGTCCTCCGGGAGGGCGCGTCGCTGCAGTCCAGCGTCTTCGAGGTGTTCACCCTCTCCTACTGGGTCGTGTTCGCCCTCGGCGTCCTCGTGCAGGTCGCCCTCTGGTACTACGTCCGCCGGGTGCTGGACGGGGACCAGAGCATCAAGGGGGTCGTGCTCCGCCGGGCTGGCCGGGCCGTCTCCCGGCGCTGACCGCCGTTAGCTGTCGTCGGCACCGCTCTCGCTGGCCGACCCGTCGCTCTCCTCGTCCGCCTCCGTCACCTCGTGGGAGTCGGCCTCGTGAGGCCGGGCGTGTTCGCGGACGTACGCCAGCAGCTCCTCGCCGCTGGTGTCGACGCCCTGGCGGGCGAAGAAGGCCGCGACGTTCTTGCAGTCCCGCTCGAGAAAGTCCTCGTGGTTGGGGTGGTGGACCGTCACCGCCTGCCCGAGGTCGATGACGTACAGTGCCGAGTCGTGGACGACGATGTTGTACTCCGAGAGGTCGCCGTGGACGAGGCCGGCGTCGTAGAGCCGGCGGAGGTACTCCCGGACCACCTCGAAGGCGGTCTCGGGGTTCTCGACGTGGACCTCCCCCAGGCGTTTGGCCCGGCCGGTCTCGGTGCCCAGAAACTCCATCACGAGCACGTTGCGCTCGACGGCGACCGGCTCCGGTGCCCGCACGCCCGCCGCCCGTGCCCGCTTGAGGTTCGCGAACTCGCGTTTGACCCACGCCATCACCACGGCCTTCTTGTTCCCGCCGAGCTCCTCCAGCCGGGGGTCCCCTTCCAGGTAGTCGCGCATGTCCGCGAAATCGGAGGCGTTGATCCGGTAGACTTTCACCGCGACTTCCCGCCCCCCTTGTGGCCCCTCCCCGTCGCCGTCCCCTCTGCTTCCGGCCAGGGCGGTGTAGACGTTTGCCTCCTTGCCCGTCGAGACCGGCCCGCCGAAGGCGTCGATGTGGCCGTCCTGGACCAGCTTGTACAGCGCGCCGTAGGTGGCGTCGTCGAAGACGCTGGCCTCGACCTTGAACTGGTCGGCGTCCTTGATCCGCTTGCGGAATTCGTCGAACTCCCGGTCCTGGGTGCGGGCGACCCGGTCGGCCTCGGTGTCCGAGACGTCGAGTTCCTCCCACTCGTCGCCCGGCGCGTCGGCCTCGTCGGTGTCCAGCAGGCCGTACTCGGCCATGTCAGAAGCGACGGCCCGGGCAGGCCGGGCCGGCGGGGGTGTGCGGCGTCATTCCTGGATGTGCCCCTCCTCGCGGAGCTGGTCGGCCTCCTGTTTCTCGTAGCGCCAGGTGATGTCGGCCTTCTCGTCCTGCCAGTCCCAGGGCTCGACCAGCACGACGTCGTCCTCGCGGATCCAGATGCGTTTCTGCATCTTGCCCGGGATCCGGGCTGTCCGCTCGACCCCGTCCATGCACCGTACCTTGACCCGGTTGGCCCCCAGCATGTCCGTGACGATGGCGAACACCTCGTCCTCCTCGGGCATGCGGAGGTCCGTTCGGCCCTCGTTGTCGCTCATACCCCGAGGTTCGCCGGCGAGGCTGTTTAAGCTTTGCAACGTCCATGCCGAACGGGGAGACTTAACCCCCTCCGCCGGTCATCGGTGATATGTTCGACAGACTCGGCATCGGGGGCGCCTTCGGTGTCATCCTCCTGCTGGCCGGCATCGGCGTCGTCGCGTCCCAGAACCTCGTCGTCGCCGGCGGCATCGCGCTCGTGATCGCCGGCCTCGGCTTCGTCGTCTACGGGATCGTCCGCAACCTCGTCTCCGCGCTCGGCATGATGGGTGGCGGCGGTATGGGCGGCATGGGGGGGA
>JAZKSZ010000236.1:0-2559 GCA_036625795.1 Haloarculaceae archaeon | reverse complement strand
AGCGAGCGGATCGCCCGGATGGTCCGGGAAGCCGAGCGGATAGAGCCCGCGGTCACCGACACGGAGACCCAGGCGCTGCTGCTGGAGGCCAACCTCATCAAGCGCCACCGCCCCCGGTACAACGTCCGGCTGAAGGACGACAAATCCTACCCCCTCGTGCAGCTGACCGACCACGAGGCCCCCCGGATCGAGGTGACCCGCGACCCCGAGGAGGGCGCGACGGTCTTCGGCCCGTTCACCGACAAGGGCCGGGTCGAGACCGTCGTGAAGGCGCTGCGGGAGGTCTACGGCGTTCGTGGGTGTTCGGACCACAAGTACCGCAACCGGGACCGTCCCTGTCTCGACTACGAGGTCGGGCTGTGTACCGCCCCCTGCACCGGCGAGATCGGCACCGAGGACTACGTTGCCGACGTCGAGGCCGTCGAGCGGTTCCTCGAGGGCGAGACGGGGGTCCTCGCCGGGCCGCTGCGCCGGGAGATGGAGGGGGCTGCCCAGGACCAGGCGTACGAGCGGGCCGCGAACCTCCGGGACCGGCTCGCTGCCGTCGAGTCCGTCCACGGCGAGGGCGGCAGTGCCGTGGCCGCCCGCGAGAGCAGGGAGCGGACTGTCGACGTGCTCGGCGTTTCCCTCGAGGGCAACGGCGCCACGGTCGCACGCCTCCGGGCCGAGGACGGCAAGCTCGTCGAGCGCGACCGGTACTCCCTGGATGCGCCCGAGAGCGCGGACGCGGCAGACGTGCTAGGCGCCTTTATCACCCAGTACTACGCCGAGCGGGAATTGCCAGCGACAGTGCTCTGCCCCGAGTACCCGCGGGCGACCGAGACAGCAAGCGAGGACAGCGACGGCGCGGGCGAGGACATCGAGGCCTGGCTGGCCGGCGCCGGGACCGACCTCCGGGTGCCGGGCGCCGGCCGGGAGGCGACGCTGGTCGACCTCGCGACCAAGAACGCCCGCCGGGGCCACCCGACCCGTGACGGGACGCGGGCGCTGGCCGAGGCGCTGGGACTGGAGACCGCCGAGCGCGTCGAGGGGTTCGACGTGAGCCACGCGCAAGGGAAGGCCGTCGTGGGCAGCAACGTCTGCTTCGTCGACGGCGAGCCCGCAAAGGCGGGGTACCGGCGCAAGAAACTACAGGAACGGAACGACGACTACGCCAACATGCACGCGCTGGTTCGGTGGCGCGCACAGCGGGCCCGCGAGGGACGGGACGACCGTCCGGACCCGGACCTGCTCCTAGTCGACGGCGGCGAAGGGCAACTCGGCGCGGCACGGGACGCGCTCCGGGAGGTGGGCTGGGACGTCCCGGTCGTCGCCCTGGCCAAGAGCGAGGAGCGAGTCATCACGCCCGAGGGAGTCGAGAACTGGCCCGACGACGCCCCGCACCTTCATCTCCTCCAGCGGGTCCGCGACGAGGCCCACCGCTTCGCCCGCCAGTACCACGAGACAGTCCGCGACGAGGTCTCGACCCCGCTGGATGGCGTGCCCGGCGTCGGCCCCGAGACTCGCAGACGGCTGCTCGGCCGCTTCGGCAGCGTCGCGGGCGTCCGGGAGGCCTCGCCCGCGGAACTCCAGGGCGTCGAGGGCGTCGGCGAGCAGACTGCGGCCCGGATCGACGACCACCTCTGAGCCGTCGGCGTGTCTCCCGGCGTCCCGAATGGGAGTCCGCCCGGCAGCGTCCCCGGCTGGGCCTTACACGGCCAGGTAGCCGCCGTCGACCGGGTACGCGTTCCCAGTCACGAACGATGCTTCGTCAGAACAGAGCCAGACGACCGCGTTCGCGACCTCTTCCGGCTGTGCCTTGCGACCCAGCGGCTGCATCTGGACGAGTTGCTGGAGGCCCTCCGGATTCTCTTCCTCGGCCCGGTCGACCATCGGCGTGTCGATCACGCCGGGACAGACGGCATTGACCCGAATGTCGGCGGCCGCATACTCCGTCGCCGCAACCCTGGTCAGGCCGATGACGCCGTGCTTGCTCGCGACGTACGGGGCGGTCCCGGCTGCTCGCAGTCCGGCGAGCGAGGACGTGTTGACGATGGCGCCGCCGTCGTCGCTCATCGCGCGGATCTCGTGTTTCAGACACTGCCAGACGCCCGTGAGATTGATGTCGATGACCTGCATCCAGTCGGCCCGGCTGTGGTCTGCGAGGTCCCCGGACTGCTCACCTTCGACCCCTGCGTTGTTGTGCGCAAGGTCGAGACTGCCGTAGGTATCGACAGCCGCGTCGACCATCGCAGCGACGTCGTCGGAGTCGGTGACGTCGGCAGCGACGAACGTCGCGTTCCCTCCCGCCGATTCGATGTTGTCGACCGTCTGTCGTCCGCCCGCTTCGTCGATATCAGCGACGACGACGTCGGCGCCCTCGTCGGCGAAGCGGCGTGCCGTCCGGCTGCCGATCCCCGACCCAGCCCCTGTGACAACTGCGGTCTTACCGTTCAGGTCAAATGACATGTGCTGGCAGTTGTCGTGAGTGTTAATAACGCCCACGATAGGGGCGCCGGCACGGGCGCTCAGGCTCACGAGGGCGTCACGGAGAGATGTCCGCGAGGATGAAGCAGCCTG
>JAZKSZ010000027.1:0-16281 GCA_036625795.1 Haloarculaceae archaeon | reverse complement strand
CCGTCGAACTCATGCTCAACGCGGCCAACATCAACTTCGTCGCGTTCTCGTTTTATTATGGGAACGTGACCGGACAGGTGTTCAGCCTGTTCGTGATGGGCCTCGCCGCCGCCGAGGTGGCCGTCGGGATCGGGATCATTCTCGTCCTCTACCGCAACTTCGGCGACGTGGACGTGACCATACCGGCCACGATGAGGTGGTAACATGGCGGCATTCGACTACGCGCCGGCCATCGCAATCTTCCCGCTCGTGGCCTTCGCCCTCGCGCTGTTCGGGGGGAAGTACCTCCCCAAACGCGGCGCCATCGCCGGGATCGCCGCCACCGGCGCCTCGCTCGTGCTCTCGCTGTGGCTGCTGCTGACGCTCGGGTTCGGTGCCGAACCCCACCACCAGACGCTCTACACCTTCGTCGCCGGTGCCGAGGGAGTCGCGAGCGTCGACCTCTCCTTCGGGGTCTTCATCGACCAGCTCTCGGCGCTGATGCTGGTCATCGTCTCGCTCATCTCGCTGCTCGTACACGTGTTCTCGCTTGGCTACATGAACGACGAGGGCGAGACCGGCCTGCCCCGCTACTACGCCGGCCTCGGCCTCTTTACCTTCTCGATGCTCGCCTTCGTCTTCAGCGACAACCTCCTGATGAGCTTCATGTTCTTCGAGCTCGTCGGGCTGTGTTCGTACCTGCTCATCGGCTTCTGGTTCCGCGAGGACGCCCCCTCCAGTGCCGCCAAGAAGGCCTTCCTCGTGACGCGGTTCGGTGACTACTTCTTCCTCATCGGCGTGGTCGCCGTCTTCGCCACCTTCGGCACCACCGCCTTCGTCGGCGAGGAGTCGTTCATCGCGATGGCCGAACACGCCATGCCCGGCTCCGAGGCGGCCGTGCCCGGCGTCGTGAGCGACTGGCTGGGTGTCGTCGGCTTCAGCGCCTCCCAGTGGTTCACCATCGTCGGCCTGCTCGTGCTCGGGGGTGTCATCGGCAAGTCCGCCCAGTTCCCCCTCCACACCTGGCTGCCCGACGCCATGGAGGGCCCGACGCCGGTCTCGGCGCTCATCCACGCGGCGACGATGGTCGCGGCCGGTGTCTACCTGGTCGCCCGGATGTACGGCTTCTACGCCCTCTCGCCGACCGCGCTCGGTATCATCGCGCTGGTCGGCGGCTTCACCGCGCTGTTCGCGGCGACGATGGCGCTGGTCAAGCAGGAACTCAAGCAGGTGCTCGCCTACTCCACCATCTCCCAGTACGGCTACATGATGCTCGCGCTGGGCGGCGGGGGGTACGTGGCGGCGGTCTTCCACCTGTCGACTCACGCGGTGTTCAAGGCCCTGCTGTTCCTCGGGGCGGGTTCGGTGATCATCGCCATGCACCACAACGAGAACATGTGGGACATGGGCGGCCTGAAAGACCGCATGCGGACCACCTACCTCACCTTCCTCGCCGGGTCGCTGGCGCTGGCTGGCATCTTCCCCTTCGCCGGCTTCTGGTCGAAAGACGAGGTGCTCTACGAGACACTGCTGCACGGCCTCGGGAGCACCGGCGGCACCTTGCTGGTGCTGGGCTACGCCTTCGGGTTGCTCGCCGTGGTCTTTACCGCCTTCTACACCTTCCGGATGGTCCTGTTGACCTTCCACGGTGACGCCCGGACAGACACCGCCGCGGACCCCGAACCGGTGCGCTGGAACGTGAAGGTCCCGCTGGCGGTGCTCGGCGTGCTCGCCACCGTCGTCGGCGTCATCAACCTCGGCGCGATCAAGGACCTCATCGGCGAGTCGAACCTCTTCCTCCACGAGTGGCTGTTCCACGGCGCGGAGGGGCTCAACGGCGAACACTACGAGGAGCTGCTGCACGACTTCGCGGGCTATACCGCCGCCGAGCTGCCGGGCGGCCCGCTCGTGCCGGCTGCGGTCTCGCTCGGACTCGCACTGGTCGGCGTCGGGCTCGCCTACCGCCTGTACGGCGGCGCTGACCCCGACCCGCACATGACGAAGCTCGGTTCCGCCCGGACGATCCTCATGAACAACTACTATCTCGACGAATTCCAGGTGTGGCTCGCGACGGGCATGACGGCTCCGGTCGCCCGCGCGGCGGACACGTTCGACCAGGGCATCATCGACGGCGTCGTCAACGGCGTCTCGAGTGTCAGCCTGTTCTCGGGTGACCGGTTCCGGCGGATCCAGACCGGCGTCGTCACCAACTACGCCGCCCTGCTCACGCTGGGGCTGACGCTGCTCGTGCTCGTCTTCGCCCTCGCAGGGGGGTGGTTCTGATGGTGCTGATCGAGGGGATCCTCGCGGTCGCGCTCGCCAGCGCCTTCGTCGTCTTCTTCGCGCCCGACCGGTACGCGGGCAAGCTGGCGACGGGGCTGAGCCTCATCCCGGTGGTCGGCAGCCTCTACATGTACGCCAACTTCGCCGGCAGCGGCAACGCCCTGCTCGGCGGCGACCTGGCCTACGAGACGATGGTGACGTGGTTCGAGGTCGGCGGCTACCAGCTGAACTGGCACGTCGGCGTCGACGGGATCAGCCTCCCGCTGCTGGTGCTGACGACCGTGCTGACGACGCTCGCGCTGGTCTCCTCCTGGACGCCCATCGACGACCGGGAGTCCCAGTTCTACGGGCTGATGCTGCTGATGGAAGTCGCGCTCATCGGCGTCTTCACCGCGCTTGATTTCTTCGTCTGGTTCGTCTTCTGGGAGGGCGTGCTCATCCCGATGTACTTCCTCATCGGCATCTGGGGTGGCCCGCGCCGGAAGTACGCCGCGATCAAGTTCCTTGTCTACACGAACGTCGCCTCGCTGATCATGTTCGTCGGGCTGTTCGCGCTCGTGTTCGGGCTGGGCGACTCGCTCACCTCGCTGGACATTCCGGCCATCGCCCAGGGCGTGCGCGGGGGTGAGCTCGGTGCCCTCGCGGGGATCCAGCCGGAGACGCTGAAGCTTGTGGCCTTCCTCGCGATGTTCGCCGGCTTCGCGGTCAAGGTGCCCGTCGTCCCCTTCCACACTTGGCTGCCCGACGCCCACGTCGAGGCGCCCACGCCGGTGTCGGTCGTGCTGGCCGGCGTCCTGCTGAAGATGGGGACCTACGCCCTGTTGCGGTTCAACTTCACGATGCTCGCGGACGTGGCTCGCGCCCTCGCGCTCCCGGTGGCCGCGCTGGGCGTGCTCTCGGTCATCTACGGGGCCATGCTCGCACTCGCCCAGCGGGACCTCAAGCGGATCGTCGCCTACTCCTCGATCTCCTCGATGGGCTACGTGATCCTGGGGCTGGTCGCGTTCACGCCCCACGGCATGGGCGGCGCGACGTTCCAGATGATCTCCCACGGCCTCATCTCCGGGCTGATGTTCATGGCCGTCGGCGTCATCTACAACGCCAGCCACACCCGGATGGTCGGGGACATGTCGGGGATGGCCGACCGGATGCCCTGGACGGTTGGCATCTTCGTGGCCGCGGCCTTCGGCTACATGGGCCTGCCGCTGATGTCCGGCTTCGCCGCGGAGGTGCTGGTCTTCATCGGCTCCTTCCAGTCCACCGTGATCCCCTTCGCGACGGTGCTGACCGCGCTCGCGATGTTCGGTATCGTCGTCGTCGCGGGCTACCTGCTGTGGGCGATGCAGCGCACGCTCTTCGGGCCCTACGCGCTCGAGACCGACTACGACGTGGGCCGGGCGCCGGTCCACGACGTCGCGCCGCTCGCGGTCCTGCTCGTGCTGGTCATCGCGCTCGGGGTCGCGCCGGACCTGTTCTACGCCATGATACAGGACGCGGTTGACCCGCTCCTGGGAGGTGGTGTCTGATGGCTCAGCTCCCCCTCTGGACCGCCGTCGCTCCGACCACCATCCTGGCGCTGACGGCGCTTCTGTTGCTGGTGGTCGACGCTATCGACCCCGACGAGGACAGCAGCACGCTGCTCGCGACCCTCGCTGTGCTGGGGACGCTCGCCTCCATCGCCGTCACCGGCTGGTACCTGCTGGCGGGAACCGGCCAGCCCCCGACCGAGCCGATCACGCTGTTCGCCGACGCCATCGTGGTCGACGGGATGAGCCTGTTCTTCACCGCGCTGGTGGGCAGCGTCGTGGTACTGATCGTCCTCGCCAGCTACGACTACCTCGCCGACCACCCCTACCAGGCGGAGTACTACACGCTCGTGATGCTGGCGGCGACGGGGATGTCGCTGATGGCGTCGGCCAACTCGCTCGCGACGGCCTTCGTCAGCCTCGAACTCGCCAGTCTCCCCTCCTTCGCGCTGGTGGCCTCCCTCAAGCACAACCGCGGCAGCGTCGAGGCCGGGCTGAAGTACTTCCTGATCGGCGCGCTCTCCTCGGCCGTGTTCGCCTTCGGGATCTCGCTGGTCTTCGCCGCCACCGGGAGTCTCCGGTTCGCGGACGTGGCCGCAGCCGCCGGCGAGACACCCCTCGTGGGTGTCCTCGGGCTCGGCATCCTGTTCGTCGCCGGCGGCTTCGCGTACAAGACCGCCAGCGTCCCGTTCCACTTCTGGGCGCCGGCGGCGTACGAGGGTGCGCCCTCGCCGGTCTCGGCGTTCCTCTCCTCGGCCTCGAAGGCCGCCGGGTTCGTCCTCCTGTTTCGGGTGTTCGTGGAGGCGTTCCCCCAGGCCGTCGTCGCCGGCTCGATCGACTGGGTGCTCGCCTTCCAGGTGCTCGCGGTCGTCACGATGACCGTCGGCAACTTCGCCGCCGCGACACAGGACAAGGTCAAGCGGATGCTGGCGTACTCCTCGGTCGGCCACGCCGGCTACGTCCTCATCGCCGTCGCGGCACTCACCACGGACGCCAACCACAGCTTCGTGCTCGGCTCGGGGATGGCCCACCTGCTGGTCTACGGCTTCATGAACACCGGCGCGTTCCTGTTCATCGCGCTCACCGAGTACTGGGACGTCGGCCGGACCTTCGAGGACTTCAACGGCCTCGCGAAACAGGCCCCCTTCGCCTGCGCGGCGATGACGGTGTTCCTGTTCTCGCTCGCGGGCCTGCCCTTCGGCGGCGGGTTCCTCTCGAAGTTCTACCTCCTGATGGCCTCGGTCAACGGCGGCGTGGCCATCCTCGCCGTCGCGCTCGTGGTCAACAGCGCCCTCTCGCTGTACTACTACAGCCGGGTCGTCCGGGCGATGTGGATCGAGGAACCCAACGGCGACCTGGAGATCGAGGGCTACCCGACGGGGCTGTACGCCGCCATCGCGGTCGCAGCGGTGATGACGGTCCTCCTGTTGCCGGCCTTCGGCCCGGTCGCGGAGATGGCCAACACCGCCGCCTCGGCAATCGTCTGAGGCCGCGCCCCGCCTCGTCGTTTCCCGGCTGTCCGGGCTCCGCTTCCGCCGACCCGGCGCCTGCTCGCTCGTCCGTTCCGTGTCGGATGGAACTGGGCCGCCCGCCGGCCGCTCCACAACTGCCAAGTGGACACCCCGGAACCTACGGGTATGAAGGCCACCGCCCGCGCCCACCCCATCCAGGGGCTCGTGAAGTACCACGGGATGCGCGACGAGGAACTGCGCTTTCCCTACCACGACTCGATCAGCCTCTGTACCGCCCCGAGCGCCACCACCACCACGGCAGCGTTCGAGCCCGACCGCGAGACGGACCGCTACGTCGTCGACGGCGAGGTCGTCGCGGGTCGGGGAGCAGAGCGGATCCGCGCAGTCGTGGACCGGGTGCGCGAGCTCGCGGGCATCGACCACCGCGTCCGCTTCGAGTCCGAGAACTCCTTTCCGACCAACATCGGCTTCGGCTCCTCCTCCTCGGGCTTCGCGGCGGCGGCGATGGCGCTCGTGGAGGCTGCCGGCCTCGAGATGACCCGTCCCGAGGTGTCGACGGTGGCCCGGCGGGGCTCCTCCTCGGCTGCCCGGGCGGTCACGGGCACGTTCTCGCAGCTGTACGCGGGCGCGAACGACGAGGACTGTCGCTCCGAGCGACTCGACGTCCCTACCGACTTTGCCGAGGACGTCCGGGTCGTCGCCGCGATGGTCCCCGCCTACAAGGAGACCGAGCAAGCCCACCGCGAGGCGGCCCAGAGCCACATGTTCCAGGCCCGGCTCGCCCACATCCACAACCAGGTCGTCGACATGCGCGACGCGCTCCGGGACGGTGACTTCGGCCGGGTCTTCGAGCTCGCCGAGCACGACTCGCTGTCGCTTGCGGCGGCGACGATGACCGGCCCGGCGGGGTGGGTCTACTGGCAGCCCCGGACCATCGCGGTGTTCAATACGGTCCGCGAACTGCGCGAGGAGGGCCTGCCGGTCTACTTCTCGGTCGACACCGGCGCGAGCGTCTACGTCAACACGACCGCCGAGCACGTCGACCGGGTCGAGGCTGCCGTCGCGGACTGCGGGGTCGACACCCGCGTCTGGGAGGTCGGCGGCCCCGCGCGGATACTGGAAGAGAGCGAGGCGGTGTTCTGAGTGGCGCAAGTACCGTTTGCCTTCACAGCCACTCGTCGAGGACCTCTCGCCCCCGAAGCGCGTCCCGCGACGGGTACGCGAGGACGAGCCGACGGATTCCGTCAGCCATCTCGTCACCGTCGAGCCGGTCGTCGAACACGAGGATCACTCCCTCGTGGTCATCCGCATCCGCCTCCCCGAAGTCGGACACGTCCTTCGTAACGACGACGAGGTCCTCCTGACGGGCGTATGGGAGCACGTCTGCGCGGTCGGCTGCACCCGGCCCGAGTTCGTCGACTACCATCGCCACACGGTGCCCGTGCGTGCGGAGACGCGCCGCGACCCGTCGGTCGACGTTCTCGTCGAGCAGGAACCCCCACTCCGCGTCACTCATGGCTACTCCGGCGGTGAAACTCCGTCAGGTCGCTCCTCGGCGACATCCTCGCGAAGCCGCTGCTGACGAGAGTCTCGTCGCTTCCGGACGGCGGCCATCTCGTCCGGGTGGTCGTAGTAGTACGCGAGCGCGGCGTAGACGTCGGCGACATCGAGGTCCAGTTGCTCCGCGACCTCCCCGGGATGTCGGCCCCGCTCCCCGACTTGCTCGTAGAGCTGGAGGACCGAGATGCGACGACCCGAGACGTGGGGTTCGTCCATCAGCTCGTGGTCGACTCGGTGGGCCCGTTGTGCCATCATTCTCCTCTAGGTCGGTCCTGCCATTTCAACCTGCGGACCGGGGGTGGCCGCTGCTTCGATGCGGCGCCCCTTTGTCCGTCCAGCCCCACGGTCGGGTATGCACGTCGCCGTCCTGGGCGCCGGCTACGCCGGCGTCGCACTCGCCCGCAAGCTCGAGGACCGCCTCCCCGACGCCGAACTCACCGTCGTCGACGAGCGCGACACCCACCTCGTCCAGCACCTCGTCCACCGGGCGGTTCGCTACCCCGCGGTCGCCGACGAGCTCACCGTCCCCTTCGAGGAGCTGTTCGACCGCGCGACCCACCGGCAGTCCCGGGTCACCGGCCTCGACCCCGACGCCGGCCGCGCGGAGCTTGCCGACGGCGACATCGAGTTCGACGTCGGCGCGGTCGCGCTCGGCGCGGAGACGAACTTCTACGGCATCCCTGGAGCCAGGGCCCACTCAACGCCGCTGAAGCGGCTCGAACACGCAGAACGGATCCGCGAGCGATTCCTGGAGGTGTGTGTCGACGACGGGCGGGTTGTCGTCGCCGGCGCCGGCCTCTCGGGAGTCCAGGTGGCGGGCGAACTCGCCGCGCTGGCCGACAAAGAGGGCAGCGACGCCGAGGTGACCCTGCTCGAGCAGGAGCCCGAGGTCGCACCGAACTTCCCCGAGCGGTTCCGCCGGGCCGTCCGGGAGGAACTCGACGACGCTGGCGTCGACGTCCGGACGGGCCGGACCGTGACGGGCGTCGAGGCGGGGACGGTCGCCCTCGAACCCGCCGACGAGCTGGCCTTCGACCAGCTTGTCTGGACCGGGGGGATCACCGGTAGCGAGCCGCTCGGCGAGCGGCCGGTCGTCCGCGCGGACCTGCGCCTCGGCGACAGCACCTTCGCCGTCGGCGACGCGGCCCGCGTCGTCGACGCGGACGGCGAGCCGGCCCCGGCGAGCGCACAGACGGCCGTCCGGGAGGCCGACGTGGCCGCGACCAACATCGAGCGGCTGGTCACCCACCGCCGGGACGCCGACGGCGGCTTCGAGCCACGGCTCGACCGCTACGAGTACACGTCGCTGGGCTGGCTGGTCAGCGTCGGCGACGCCGCAGTCGCGCAGGTCGGGCCGACGGTGCTGCGGGGGCGCGCGGCCGAGACAGCCAAAGAGACCGTCGCGGCGGGCTATCTCGGGAGCCTGGGTGCCGTCGACCGGGCGATGGGCTACGTTCAGGAGCACTGACGGCGGATAAGGCGGCGGGGACAGTCGTCACGCGTCGACCGGAGCCACACACTTATTCCGCCCGCCCGTCTCTGTCGTGGGTGATGATACCGCACCACGACTCCGACCGTGCGCTCGAGGTCACAGAACGGGTCAGGGAGTTCATCGACGAGGAGGTCCTGCCGGTCGAGCGGGCGCTCCCGCCGGGCGAGGAAGTCCCCGAAGACATCGTCGCGGACCTCCGTGCCGAGGCTCGCGAGCGGGGGATCTACGCCCCCCAGATGCCCGAGGACCTGGGCGGGCTCGGGCTCGACCTCCGGGACGCCCTGCCGGTCTACGAGCAGTCCGGCCGCAGCTACCTCGCCCAGCCCGCGCTCCGGGTCGACGCGCCCGACGAGGGGACGATGCACCTGCTCGAACGGCTCGCGACCGAGGACCAGCGCGAGGAGTACCTGCGGCCCCTGGTCGACGCCGAGATCAGCTCCGCCTTCGCGATGACCGAGCCGATGCAGGGCGGCGGGGCAGACCCGACCATGGTCAAGACCCGCGCCGAGCGCGACGGCGACGAGTGGGTCATCGACGGCCACAAGTGGTGGATCACCAACGGTAGCGAGGCGGCGTTCTTCGTGGTGATGGCCCGGACCGACCCCGACGTCCACCCCTACGAGGGCTCCTCGATGTTCATCGTTCCCGCGGACACGCCGGGGATCGAGGTCGTCCGGGACCTCCCGCATCTCGGCGAGTCGACGCTCGGGACGGTCCACTCGGAAGTCCTCTTCGAGGACGTCCGGGTTCCCGAGGAGAACCTCCTCGGGGAGGCCGGGCAGGGCTTCGCACACGCCCAGAAGCGGATGGTCCCGGCCCGGCTCACCCAGTGCATGCGCCACTCCGGGAAAGCCCGCCGGGCCCTGGACGTCGCCGAGGCCTTCATGAGCGAGCGGGAGGTCTTCGGCGACACCGTCGCCGAGAAACAGGCCCCGCGATTCGATATCGCCGACGCGGAGACCCGGTTGCGGGCCGCGCGCCTGTTGGCCCGCGACGCCGCCCGCGCCCACGCCGCCGGCAGCGACGCCCGCGTCGAGGCGTCGATGGCAAAATACTTCACGACCAACGTCTCCCAGGGGGTCGTCGACACCGCCCTTCAGGTCTGTGGCGCGAACGGGATCGGAATGGACCTGCCGCTCTCGCAGCTGTTCGCCGACGCGCGGATCATCCGGATCGCCGACGGCCCGGACGAGGTACAAAAGCGGGTGATCGCCCGCGACGCCTTCGAGAACGTCGACGAGCGGGAGGTCGAACACCTCTCCCGGTTTGGCGACCCCCGTCGCCCCTGACCGCCCGCACACCCGACGGGCTGGCGGGTCGTCGCTCCCGGGCGACCGCTCCGGGTCCCCGCAGAACCATAATGATTAATAATGCTCGCAATAGAGGGGGTACCATGACACGGTGTCCCCAGTGTGGCACGCGGATGAACTACAACGACGAGACGACGAAGCTGACGGAGTACGCCTGTCCGCGCTGCCACGCCACCGAGATCGTCAAAAAGCAGTCCTACCACAGCACCGCGTAACGATGGCCGCCCGTCCTGCTCCCCTCCAGCCTGTACGCGGGCGCTCGCCCGCTACGCTTCTCGACTGAGCCACACCGTTTTCCGGAGGTTCGCCCGTCGCGACTCACTCCAGCTGGTGGTAGTCCAGTTCGTAGCCAGCGTCGAGTGCGTCCTGGACTGCCTCGCTGGGCGTCCCGACCGGTTCGGTCGTGAGCCGCATCCCGCCGACGCTGTCGCGGTCGACGACGATGTTTCGCTTCCAGTCGGGGTCGGCCTCGGGGTAGTCCGTCCGGGCGTGTGCACCCCGGGACTCGGTCCGTTCCTGCGCTCCCCGGAGGATCGCCTCGGCGACGACGAGCCCGAAGCCCAGGTCCAGGGCGTACTCGAAGGAACGGCTGGTCGGCCCGCCGACCGCGAGGTCGCTCGCCTTCTGGCGCAGCTCACGCAGCTCGGTCAGCCCGGCCGACAGGTCGTCCTCGTTGCGAAGCAGCCCGGCGTGGTCCCAGAGCAGCTCCCGGAGGTCGTCGAGCAACGCCTCGGGGTCGTGGCTCCCGTCGCTGCCGGCGAGCCGCGCCAGGTCGGCGAAGTGGTGCCGGGCGCGGTCGTGGAGCCGGTCCGACGCCGACGGGTCGCCGCTGGACCCGCCCGCGCCGTCGGCGAGCCGCCGGGCGACGGCCTGCCCGGTCACCTGACCGAAGGCGATGGTCTCGGCCAGGGAGTTGCCGCCGAGCCGGTTGGCTCCGTGGACGCCGGCCATCGTCTCGCCGATGGCGTACAGGCCGTCGACGGCCGTCTCGCCCTCGTCGTCGACGCGGACCCCGCCCATCCCGTAGTGAGCAGTGGGCGCGACCTCCACGGGCTCCTCGGCCATGTCGACGCCCAGGTCCGCGAACCGCTCGTACATCCGCGGGAGCCGTTCCTCGATGAACTCCCGCTCGCGGTGGGAGATGTCGAGATAGACGCCGCCGTTTGCGGTTCCGCGACCCTCCCTGACCTCCTGTGCGATGGCGCGGGCGACCACGTCGCGGGCGTCGAGTTCCATCTGGTCCGGGGAGTACCGCTCCATGAACCGCTCACTTTCCGCGTTGAACAGCCGTCCACCCTCGCCGCGGACGGCCTCGGTGACCAGGCGGCCGTCCCACTCCTCGCCGTAGCGGTCGCCGACCATGCCAGTCGGGTGGAACTGGACGAACTCGATGTCCATCAACCGCGCCCCCGCGAGGTACGCCAGCGCGGGGCCGTCGCCGGTGTTCTCGTCGTCCCGCGAGGAGTGACGTCGGTAGAGGCTCGTGTACCCGCCGGCCGCGAGCACGACCGTCTCTGCATCGAAGACGACGTACTCCCCGGTGTCCATGTCGTAGCCCGCCGCGCCGAGCACGCGGCCGCCCTCGGTCAGCAGCCGGGAGACGAAGACGTTCTCGCGGTAGGGGATCGACAGCTCCTGGGCCCGCTCGACGAGCGTGTTCAGGAGGGACTCGCCGGTGTGGTCGCCCGCGAAGGCGGTCCGCCGGAACGACTGCGCGCCGAAGTACCGCTGGTCGGGTTCGCCCTCGTCGGTCCGGCTGAAGGCCATCCCCCAGTCGTCGAGTTCCCGGAGCAGTCCGGGCATCCGCTCGGTGACGGTCTCGACCTTCCCCGGGTCGTTGAGGAAGTGTCCCTCGTTCAGCGTGTCCGCGGCGTGGACTGTCCAGTCGTCTTCCGGGTCGTGGGTCCCCAAGGCGCCGTTGATCCCGCCACGCGCCCACGTCGTGTGGGCGTCGCCGTGGCTGCGCTTCCCGATGACGAGGGTCTCCTCGGGGTCGACACCCTGCTCGACCAGCTCGATCGCGGTGCGGGCGCCGGCGGCCCCGGCCCCGATGACCAGCACGCCGAGGTCGACCGTCTCGTAGTCGTCCGGCGCCGCGACGGCCGGCTCACCGTCGGCTGCTCGCGGAGGAATCTCCATACTCATCCTTGGGCCTCTACGCCTTTAACACCGTCGCCACTGAACGTCGTAAAACTGGCTCATTAGGGCCTCTTGAGCCAAAATACGAGAAAAAAGAGCATGAAAAATAGGTGCAGCGGACCGCTCCGGCGGGTGGTGACAGCCGGCGGCCGAGGGCAGGCCTGTCAGTCGGCGCTCTGGCCCTCCGGGGGCTCCAGGTCGGGGTCGAACCGCCGGCGCAACGCCGGGACCAGCCAGGAATCGAGCGCGAAGCGGCCGCTCCCGGTGACCATCAGCGCCGAGGAGAGCCCGAACAGGGTGATGTGAGCGAGCACGGGGTCGTCGGGCAGGCCGAAGAGGGTGGTGGTGAGGATGGCGAAGCCGGCGACGGCGGCCCCCCGGGTGAAGGTGCCGGTGAGGAAGGCCAGCCCGACGCCGGCCTCGACGAGCCCCGCGCCGAACACCCACAGTTCGGGGGAAACCGGGACGACCGCCGTGAGGTCGTACTTGGCGACGACGGCGGCGGCCTCGCCGGGCTGGAGCCACTTCTGCGCGACACCGAGGTAGACGAAGTTCAGCCCCAGAAACACGCGCAACACCAGCGGCGCGACCGACGCGCCGACGCCGGCGCGGGCGAGCAGTTCGCCCGGCGTCGTCACGTCCCGGAACCGGCTGGCGACGGTGCCGTCGGTGACGACCATCCGCCGGAGCATCATGTCGGCACTGGGCTGGCCCGGTCCGACCACCACGATGGCCAGGAAGCCGGCGACGTACTCGCTGGCGAGCAGCATCTCGGGGAAGTGCGTGCCGAGCCCCCAGAGGTACCCCAGGAGACCCAGGGCGGCGACGGCGCGGGTGGCCAGCCCGAACAGGAGCAGGAAGCCGACCCCGACCTGGAGCAGGCGTGCGTCGGCCGCGACGCTCGGGGAGAACAGATAGCCCGCAAAGCCCGCCCCCACGAGCGGCAGCCCGACCGAGAGCCGGAGCATCCAGGGGAGGTACGGCCGGTAGGACCGCAGCGTCCGGCGAGCGACCGTGACGTCGGGCAGCGAGCCAAAGCGGAGATAGCCCGCGACCGCGAAGAGGACGGCCACCCCGCCAGCTCCGAGAACAGCCAGGTCCGCCGGCGAGGTGAACACTGCCCGGAACAGCTCCGCTGCCGACCCCTCCGTGCCCGGTTCGACCACGTAATCGACGTGTGCGACGGCGGGACCGCTCGCTCCCAACAGCAGTGCAAGTGCAGCCGCGAATCCGCCGACCGCCCGTCCGTACATACGCGGTACTGGGGCTCCGGAGAAATAAGCTTGCGCTCCGAGTCGCCAGCCCGTCGTTCCGCTGGCTGCGTCGTTCCTGCGAGCGGATAGACAGCTTATTGAGCCGCCGCGTCCACCCGCAGGTATGTACCTGGCCGACCACGCCTGGCCGGACCTGGGCGCGTACTTCGAGGAGGAGTCGCTCGCGCTGGTGCCGGTCGGGTCGACCGAACAGCACGGCCCCCACCTCCCGGAGAGCACCGACCACCGCATCGCGCAGGCCCTGGCCCGCGAGGCGGCCGAGCGGTCGGGGTACCTCTGTACGCCCACCGTCAACGTCGGCGTCAGCCCCCACCACCGCCAGTTCCACGGGACGATGTGGGTCGACGCCCCTGTCTTCCGGGACTACATGGAGAGTCTCACCCGGAATCTCACCTACCACGGCATCGACCGCGTCGTCTACGTCAACGCCCACGGCGGCAACGTCGACCACCTCCGGGAGGTCGGTCGCCGCCTGCACATGGACGAGACCGCCTACGCCGTGGAGTGGATGTGGGACGAGTCGATCCCGGACCTGGTCGACGAGGTCTTCGATGAGAACGGCCCCCACGGCGGCCCCAAGGAGACGGCGATGATGCTGCACATCGACCGCGACATCGTCCACGAGGACCGCCTCGAAGACGCCAGGGACGGCGGGCTCATCCGGACGGAGGAGGGCAGCTACCGGACCCACGGTGCCCGCACCTTCTACGACGCCGCCGACAACACCGACAACGGCGTGCTCGGCGACCAGACCGACGCCACCCCCGAGAAGGGCGAACGCCTGTTCGAGGCCGCGACCGACCAGCTCGTGAAGCTCTGTGCGTGGCTCGACGACCAGCCCTTCGAGGACCTGATGCCCGAAGCGCACGTCCGCGAGCGCGAACGCGACCCGACCGACTTCCTCTAGCCCGCCTCGACGCGCTCGAACAGTGCCGCTCCCGCGGCGACCATGACGACCGCCCCGACCGTCAGCGCCGCGAAGTCGACGAGAAGCGGGTACGCCGCGTTCCCGACGAGTACCCCACGAAGCGCGTCGACGCCGTAGGTCAGTGGGTTCAGCAGGCCCAGATACTGGACCGGCGTCGGCAGTTGGGCCAGCGGGTACAGCGCTCCCGAGAGGAAAAAGAGCGGGAGGATCGCGAACTGGACGAGGATGCCAAAGCCCTGGGAATCCCGGAACTGCGAGGCCAGCGCGATCCCGAAACCGACGAACGTCACCGCCAGCAGGACGAGTACCACGGGCGCGAGCGGTGCGAGCAGCGGCCGCCGGATCTCGAACCCCAGTGGGACTGACAGCAGGAGGATGAGCAGGCTCTGGACGAGGGCGGTCGTCGACCCGCCGGCGACCCGGCCGAGGACGATGGAGGTTCGGCTGACCGGCGCGACGAGGATCTCCTTGAGAAAGCCGACGTCGCGGTCTGCGAGGATCGCCAGCCCGGCGAAGGAGGCGCCGAAGAGGAGCGTGAAACCCACGACCCCCGGGACGATGTACTGGAGGTAGTCGACGCCCGCCGGGATGCCGGGGATGGCTGCGCCGCTGAAGCCAGTCCCCAGAAAGACCAGGAAGAGCAGCGGGGTCAACAGCGCCCCGACCACCTGGGAGGGCGCACGGACGAAGCGGGTCACGTCCCGCACCCAGAGGGCGTACACCCCCTGCGGGTCGACCGGGAGACGGGACACGGTCACTCCCCCCCGTCCGGGCTGCTGGCCCCGGTCGCTCCCCGCTCGTCGCCGCCCGGTCCGCCGGCGGCCGCCGGTTCGGTCAGGCCGCTGTCCCCGCGGGTCCGGACCTCCCGTCCGGTCAGGCCGAGGAAGACGGTCTCCAGGCTGGGCGCCCGCCGGTCGACGGCGCTGACGGTCACTCCGGTCTCGTCGGCCAGCCGGACCACGTCGGCCACCCGGCGGGCACCGTCGTCGACGGTCACGCTCAGGCCGCTGCCGGTCACCTCGACGCCGCGGACCCACTCGACCCCCCGCAACCGGGCGGACAGCCCGGCCACCCGGTCGGCCGTCTCGACGGTCACGACGTCGCCGCCGAGTCCCGCCTTCAGCTGTGCGGGGCTGTCGAGCGCGACCACCTCGCCGTCGTCCATGATCGCGACCCGGTCACAGAGCGCGTCGGCCTCCTCCATGTAGTGGGTCGTCATGACGACGGTGACACCGCGGTCGTTGAGCGCGCGGATGTACTCCCAGGTATCCCGGCGGGTGCCGGCGTCCAGGCCGAGGGTGGGCTCGTCGAGAAAGAGCACCGCGGGCTCGTGGAGAAACCCGCGCGCGATCTCCAGGCGGCGTTTCATCCCGCCGGAGTAGGTGTCGACGGTGTCGTCGGCGACGTCCGCCAGCTCGACCAGGTCGAGTACCTCGGGCACGCGCTCGCGGCGCCGCGCCCGCGAGAGCCCGTACAGGCGGGCGTGGAAGACGAGGTTCTCGACGCCGGTGAGTTCCTCGTCAAGCGCGGGCTCCTGGAAGACGACGCCGATCGACCCCCGGACGGCAGCCCGCTCGGTCCGGATGTCGTGGCCGTTCACCGTCGCGCTCCCGGCGGTCGGGCGCAGCAGGGTACAGCACATCCCGACCAGCGTCGACTTGCCGGCGCCGTTGGGACCCAGCAGGCCGAACAGCTCCCCCTGGCCGACGTCGAAGCTGACCTCGTCGACCGCGGTGGTGTCACCGAAGGTCCGGCCCAGCCCCTCGACGCGTATCGCCGTCATCCGTCAGGCCGGCCGTGGCGCCAGCCCCTCGACGTCGTAGCTCACGCCCGTCAGTTCCTCCGAAACCGCCCAGAGTCGCTCGGCGTCGGCCTCGTCGTAGGAGGCGTCGCTCGACTCCTGTCTCTCGGGCGGACCGCGCATCCCCAGGAAGCCGCCGGGGCCGTAGTAGTCCCCGCCCTCGACGCCATCGGCGGTCGAGGCGTACAGCATCGGGAGCGCCCCTCTGGCGGCGGACTGTGCGAACACGGTGTTGGCAACCTTCATCAGCCCGTAGCGGACCCGCGACCCCGACTCCTGTGGCCCGCGGTACTGGAGGTTGGTGTCGGCGTAGCCGGGATGGCAGGCGACACTGTTCGTCCCTTCGACGCCTGCCGCTTCCAGCCGGCGCTGGAGTTCGTAGGCAAAGAGGAGGTTGGCGAGCTTGGACTGGCCGTAGGCCTCCCACTTCCCGTACGATCCCTCGCGGTGGAGGTCGTCGACGTCGAGTTCGCCCATCTCGTGGGCGCCGCTGGACTGGGTGACGACGCGGCTCTCG
>JAZKSZ010000026.1:0-16471 GCA_036625795.1 Haloarculaceae archaeon | reverse complement strand
GTGTCCTTGATCCAGTTCATCTCCCGCTGGCCGGTGTTGACGTCCGGTGCGGGGATGTCCCGGTCCTCCCCGATGACCGGCCGGAGCCCCTCGGTGTAGGCACGGGTGATCCGTTCGAGTTCGCTCGCCGAATACTCGGCGGGGTTGAGCGCGATCCCTCCCTTGCCGCCGCCGAAGGGGATGTCGACGGCCGCGCACTTGTAGACCATCCACCCCGAGAGTGCCTTCACCTCGTCGCGGGTCACGCCGGGGTGGTAGCGGATCCCTCCCTTGTACGGGCCGCGGTCGCCGTTGAACTGCGACCGGTATGCCCGGAACGTCTCGACGGAGCCGTCGTCCATCTCGACGGACAGGGTCAGCTCCAGCACCCGCTCGGGGTTCTTGAGTCGCTCCAGCACGCCGGTGTCGATGTCGAGGTGTACCGCGGCGTCGTCGATCTGCTCCTGCATGCTCTCGAACGGGTTTACCTCATCGCTCATGCAACCCTCTACCGAAGTGGACGGGAAATAAATGACGCACCCCCGTCTGACCGCGGGCTGACCGCGTGAGAACGCCGCCGAACCGGACCGGAACGCCCCTCAGGACAGCGCCCGTTCGAGGCGCTCGACCAGTCCCACACTGCCGACGAACACCGGCGAGCGCTCGTGGAGTTCGCCGGGCGTCTTCGCGAGCAGCGACCGCGTGCCGTCGGAGGAGGCGCCGCCAGCAGCCTCGAGGACGGCGGCCATCGGATGCCCCTCGAACTGGAGCCGGAGCTTCCCGTCGGGACTGTCGGTCAGCATCGGGTAACCGAACAGCCCCCCGTAGGTCAGCACCTGGTTCACGTCGGCGACCATCGCACCCCCGTAGCGGAGCTTCAGCCGGTCGGTCTCGACGTCCTCGACGAACGCCGCGAAGTCGGTGGGCCAGTCCGGCACCCGGCCGCCGAAGCCGTAGACGGTCGGCTCCTCGGGGAGGGTCACGTCCCCGGTGAGCACCTCCCGCTCGCCGCCCTCGAGCAGGTACTCCGTCACGGTCCCGTCCTGTGCCCAGACCATCGTCGTGATAGGGCCGTAGAGGACATACCCAGCGGCGAGCAGCGCGTCGCCACCCGCCGGGAGCGGCTCGTCGTAGACGCCGACGATGGTTCCCATCCCGTTGTTCGAGCGGAGGTTCGAGGAGCCGTCCAGCGGGTCGCAGGCGACCTGGACTCCCTCCTCACCACCGGCGCGACTGTCAGCCGTCAGGACGCCTTCCCGCTCCTCGCTGGCGTAGCCGGTGACGCCCGCGACCTCGAGCAGCCGCTCCTCGAGCAGTTGGTCGGCGTAGACGTCGGCGGCGAGTTGCCGGTCGCCGGTGGGGTTCTCGGCCGCCTCGTAGGACCGGCGCTCGGCCAGCGCACTCCGGATGTCGGCGGCCGTGTCGACGACGACGTCGACGACGGCCTCGACGGTGCCTGCGCTCCCGCCGGCGCCGCCGGGGCGGTCGTCCCCGCCGCTGTCGCCGCCCATCTCAGTCCCCGGCCGCCGCCAGCGCGGTATCGACCGAGGCCTCCTCGTAGATGACCTGCTCCAGCGCGTCGAGGATCCGGGTGGGGTTCTCCCGCTGGAAGACGTTGCGGCCGACCGCGAGCCCCACGCCACCGGCGTCGATGACCGCCTTCACGCTCTCGAGGAACTCCCGGTCCGAGGTTTTGGAGCCGCCGGACATGACGACTTTCGTCTTGCCGGCCATCCGCACCGCCTGTTCCATCGCGTCCCTGCTACCGGGGTACTTGACCTTCGCGACGTCGGCGCCGAGCTCGTGGGCCTGCCGGGCGGCGTAGGCGATCGTGTCGGGCTTCTTGTCGTTTTTCAGCCCCTGCCCGCGGGGGTAGGACCACATCACGACCGGGAGGTCGTACTCCCGGGCGGTCTCGTGGGCCTCGCGGAACTCCTCGGCCATCTCGATCTCGTTGTTCGAGCCGCCGTAGAGGGTAAAGCCGACCGCGTCCGCGCCGAGTTCCTCGGCAGCGTACTCGACCGAGCAGTTGACCGCCGAGTCCGGTTCGCCCATCCAGAGGTTCGAGGTGCCGTTGAGCTTCGCCAGCAGGTCGACGTCGTCCTCGTAGGAAGGGTAGTAGGCCTCGGCGACGCCCTTCTGGACCGCCAGCGTGGTGACGGCGTCGTGGGTCGCCACCTCGAAGACCCGCTCGGGGTTCGCGCTCTCGGGGACCTCCTCGAAGTCGACGGGGCCGTGTTCCAGCCCGTGGTCGTACGCGAGGATGAGCACCTTTCCGTCTCTAGCCAGTGGCGTGTCGTCGAACGGTCGCATGGGCGTTCGTGCGGCGAGTGCGAGTAAAGTTCTTTTGGGTGCGGTTGTCACGAGGCGTCCCGGGACCCCCGACCCCCCGCTCAGCTTGTGTCGCCGTCGATGTGGACGACGAACACGGGCACCCGGGCGTTCTCGACGACCCGCTGGGCGACACTCCCCAGCCGGACGTACCGCTCGTGGTCGCTGCGCCCGTGCGTCCCGATGACGATGACGTCGACGTCTTCGGCGTAGTCGAGGATCCGCTCGGCGGGCGCTCCCTCCCGGACGGCCGTCCGGACCGCGACGTCTGCCTCCTCGGCGCGCATCGCCACCTCGTCGACCGCCCGCTCGGCCCGGCGGTGCATCGTCTCCATGGCCTCGTCCCGGCGCTCCGCCGGGAGGCTCATGGCTTTCCGCTCGTCGACGACCCCGAGTGCGTGTAGCGTCGCGTCGTGGTTGCGCGCGAGGTCGACCGCGTGTCGCAGCGTCTCCGCCGTCCCCTCGCTGCCGTCCGTCGGCACGAGTACGTCGTCGTACATACCCGCTACTCCGGGCCGGTCTCTCTTGAGAGACACGGCACATTCTCAGGTCCTGGGACTGTCTGGAGGGCTATCGGCTGGAGAGCAGGCCCGACGGGAGCCCGGACGCCGACACCCGGCTAGGCCGAGCCGAGTTGCTCCCCGAGCCAGGCGTAGTGCTCGCGGAGCCGCCGTTCGCCCGCCTCCGTGAGCGCGTACACGTCGTGGATCCCCTCGGTCCGGGTCTCGACGAACCCCTGTTCTTCGAGCGTCTCCAGCGCGCCGTAGAAGGAACGCGGCTCGATGCGTTCGTCGTAGTGCGATTCCAGTCTGGATTTCAGCGCCTGGGCCTGCATGGGGTCGCCTGCGAGCAGGGCACACACGTCCCGGCGCCGCCCGCTCTGGAGGAACTTCATGCGCCCTCCACGTCCGGCCGGGACTCGGAGCTTTCGGCTCCGACCGGTACGTTTGCCTGCCTGCAGCCCCATCCACGGGTATGAGCGACGGGACGGCCGAAGAGGCGAACGGCACCGACGATACTGGCGCGGAAGCGACCGCCGAGGCCAACGGCATCGTGGCCCGCTACAGCGAGACAGCGACAGAGCGCCTGCTCACCTTCGAGCGCGACGGCCGGACGGCCGCTGTCGCGCAGAACGTCGAGGGCTACGCCATGCTGAAGGTCCGGCCCGGCCCCGACGCCGACGAACTCGAACGCTACTACGGCTTCGACATGGCGCTCGACCACGCAGCCGAACTGCTGGGCGTCCGCGAGCACGACATCCCCGTCCCCGACGAGGCCGAGGACATGGGGATGTGAGGCGCCCGCTCGCCGGCAACGGGCCAGTCAGTCGCCGCCTGCGAGGGTGCCGCCGTCGTAACCCGCCAGCACCTCGGTGAGCCGGTCGGTGCCGAACTCGACGGCCTCCACCGGGATCCGCTCGTCGGCCGCGTGGACCGTCTCCATGAAGGAGAAGTCCTCGGGGAGTTGCATCGGCGTGTACCCGTAGGACTGGACGCCGACCCGCGAGAGGTGGCGGCCGTCGGTCCCGCCGGCCATGACGTAGGGGACCGCGGTGGCAGCCGGGTCCGCGCGTTCGAGGGTGTCCGCGAGCAGGGCGAACAGCCCCGTGTCCGTCTCGGAGGGAAAAGCCTCGTAGCGGATCGTCTCGAACGCGAAGTCGACGTCGTCGGGAATGAGTTCGCGGAGTTCCCGCTGGAGGTCGTCGGCGGTCTGGCCGGGGAGCAGCCGGCAGTCGAGCGTCAGCTCGACCTCGCCGGGGATGACGTTCTCCTTGTCGCCCCCGCGGACGACCGTCGGCGCGGCGGTGTTGTGGAGGATCGCGTCGAAGATCTCCCCGTCCGAGCCCAGCGCGTCGAGCGCCTCGTCGGTGCGCTCGGGGTCGAGCAGGTCCCGCACCAGCCGTTCGGTCTCCCCGTCGAGTTCGGCCGCGACCGCTTCGATCATCTCCTCGACGGGCGGGATGACGTGGACGGGCAGCCGTGAGCCGGCCACCGCGTCGACCGCGCGGGCCATGTCCGCCATCGCGCCGCCGTCCCCGGGCATCGAGGCGTGACCCGCGGGCCCGGAGAAGGTGAGCTTCGACCAGCAGATCGCCTTCTCGTTCATCTGGACCGGGTAGAACCGCTCGCCGGCGACCGTCATCGGGAAGCCGCCGAACTCGCCGAGGGCGTACTCGACGTCGGCGAACACCTCGGGGTGCTGTTCGACCATGTAGGCCGCGCCCTCGTCCCCGCCGGCCTCCTCGTCGGAGACGACCATCACCAGCAGGTCGCCCGCGAGGTCGACGTCCTCCCGGGCGGCCCGCAGCGCCGCGGCCAGCAGCATCGCCACGCCGCCTTTCATGTCCAGCGTACCGCGGCCCCAGACGAAGCCGTCCTCTACCACGGCGTCGAAGGGCGGGTGGGTCCAGTCCTGCCCCTCGGTCGGGACGACGTCGACGTGGCCGTACAGGAGTAGCGGCGGCGCGGGGCCGTCGCCGGGCAGCCGGGCAACCAGGTTCGGGCGGTCCGGGTCGCTGGCGTACGTTTCAGTCTCGAAGCCGGCGGCGGCGAGGAGCTGTTCGGTCCACTCCACGCAGGCGCGCTCGTTGCCGGGCGGATTGGTTGTATCGAAGCGGACGAGCCCCTGGAGCAGCGTCACGGGGTCGTCGGCGAGGTCGGGCTCGGGGTCCGGAATCGCTTCCATGGCTTGTCCCGGGCCCGAGAGTTGCAAAAGCGTTCGGGTGAGACCGCCGACGCGGGCTCGGCGACGCCGTCGGCCGTGGCGCCGACGGCAGGGTGAAGTCCCTCGCTATCGAGGGATGTCGGTCGGGAAGACGCCGGAAGCATTTACTTTCCGTAGGCCGGAGGAAGTGGTACGACCGAGCGCGGGTGCGTGTGCGCGAGGGGTTCCGTCTGCTCGCGGTGACGCGGACTGCGTCCCCAGCACCGCCGGGCCCGCAACCGGAACCATTAGAACACTCCAGTCAACCCATCAACTATGTACGAACACGACGTCATCGTGGTCGGCGCGGGCGGTGCCGGGCTGCGCGCGGCGATCGCGGCACACGAAGAGGGAGCGGACGTCGCGCTGGTGACGAAGCTGCATCCGGTCCGCAGCCACACCGGCGCCGCCGAGGGCGGGATCAACGCCGCCCTCCACGAGGAGGACTCCTGGGAACTGCACGCCTACGACACGATGAAGGGGTCGGACTACCTCGGTGACGCCCCCGCCATCGACACGTTCGCCCAGGACGCCCCCGACGAGGTCATCCAGCTCGAACACTGGGGGATGCCCTTCTCCCGCGAGGAGGACGGCAAGGTCTCCCAGCGTCCCTTCGGTGGCCTCTCGTTCCCGCGGACGACCTACGCCGGCGCCGAGACCGGCCACCACCTGCTGCACACGATGTACGAGCAGGTGGTCAAGCGGGGCATCGAGGTCTACGACGAGTGGTACGTCACGGACCTGGCGGTCACAGACCACGAGGACCCCGAGGACCGGGTCTGTTACGGCTGTGCCGCCTACGACATCAAGACCGGCGAGGTCGCTGGTTTCCACGCACGCGACGGGGTCATCCTGGCCACCGGCGGCCCGGGCCAGGTCTACGACCACACCACCAACGCGGTCGCGAACACCGGCGACGGGCCGGCGATGGCCTACCGCGCCGGCGTCCCGCTCGAGGACATGGAGTTCGTCCAGTTCCACCCCACCACGTTGCCATCGACGGGTGTCCTGATCAGCGAGGGCGTCCGCGGCGAGGGCGGGATCCTCTACAACGGGGAGGAAGAGCGGTTCATGTTCGAGCACGGCTACGCGAACAACGAGGGCGAACTCGCCTCGCGTGACGTGGTCTCCCGGGCGGAGCTGACGGAGGTCAACGAGGGACGGGGGATCGAGGACGAGTACGTCGACCTCGACATGCGACACCTCGGCGAGGAGCGGATCATCGACCGCCTCGAGAATATCCTCCACCTCGCGGAGGACTTCGAGGGCGTCGACGGGCTGGACGAGCCCATGCCGGTCAAGCCGGGCCAGCACTACGAGATGGGCGGGGTCGAGACGAACGAGAACGGCGAGACCTGCATCGACGGGCTCTACGCCGCCGGGGAGTGTGCCTGCGTCTCGTTGCACGGCTCGAACCGGCTGGGGGGCAACGCCCTGCCCGAACTGCTGGTCTTCGGCGCCCGCGCGGGCCACCACGCCGCCGGCGGCGACATGGCCGAGGCCGAGATCCCGACCGGCCCCTCCGCGAAGAGCGAGGAGGGCGGGGTCGACGCGCCAGTCGAGCCGGGCGCAGTCGAGCCAGCGACCGGCGACACGGTCGCGGACGGCGGCGAGGTCCGCTCGGAGGGGGGTGAGCGGACCGACAGTCCGCGAGCCTCGTCGGACGTTCGGTCCGACGGTGGAGCCGTCGCGACGGCCGATGAGGTCGTCGAGCGGACCGTCGCCCGGGAGCGCGAGCGCGTGGAGACGCTGATCGAGGAAGACGGCATCAACCACGCGGAGGTCCGGGACGACATTCAGGAGACGATGACGGAGAATGTCAACGTCTTCCGGGAGGAGGACAACCTGAAGTCGGCCCTGGAGGACATCCGGCAGGCCCGCGAGGCCTACCAGGACGTCGCGGTCTCGGACCCCTCGCGGACGTTCAACACCGACCTCATCCACACCATCGAGACCCGGAACGTCATCGACCTCGCGGAGGCGATCACGCTCGGCGCGCTGGCCCGCGAGGAGTTCCGCGGCGCCCACTGGCGCAAGCAGTACCAGGAGCGCCGGGACGACGAGTGGCTCAAACACACCATGCTCCAGTGGAACGGCGGGGACCCCGACCTGTACTACAAGCCGGTCATCCTCGAGGGCCAGGAGAAGACCTACGAACCCAAGGAACGGTCGTACTGACCGGCCCGCGAGTCCGTTTCTGCCGCGCGTCTCCCGATTACAGAATCTGGATCCAGCCGTGCGGACGGGTTTGCGCTCCGCTCCCCGGTCTCAGGCGGAGCTCGGCAGGACTCTGGAAAGCAGGTAAGGGGTGGGGGTGGGGGTGGGTACTGGCACCGTGAGGTGCCACATCTGCATGTCAGACCGGTCGGTAATAAACCTTTCCCCGAAGATATCACGAGTGATATCGAGGGCGGAGCGACCACCGGTCGGCGGACAACGCCGTCACTCGGCGGTGGTCGCCCGAAGCGAGTTTGCGTGGGTGCTGACCCCGGGTAGGGAACGCACCTCGCACGTGGGCCGCTCACGTCAGTTCGCGACCGGGAGTGCGTGGGACCGGATTTGGACTGAGCGGAGACGGTCGACCTCACTCCGTTCGGTCGCTGTGACTCCCCGGGTTCAAATCCGGTCCGTCCACTCATCACTGCTCACTCGGTTCGCAGAATGATGCGTGGGACCGGATTTGAACCGGCGGACCCCTACGGGACAGCGCCCTCAACGCTGCGCCGTTGGCCTGGCTTGGCTACCCACGCACTGGTGCACTCGGCAGATGGTGGTTCCACTCGGGCCATAAAATGGCTTTCCATTCACCGGGAGGGTCCACACCCGGCTGGGAGCGCCGCGGCGTCTCGCTCCTGGCAGAAAAGCGGACGTTTCAAGACCGCAAGCCCGCTACGGAGACGTATGGCCAAGTACTCGACCGGGAGCGGGGGCGGGGGCTCCGGCGGGAGCTGCGAGCTCTGTGGCGCCTCCGACGTGGAGTTGCGGACAGCGACGGTCGCCGGCGCGCGGCTGGAGGTCTGTGCCGACTGCGCCGAGCACGACGACACCGGGACGGTCGATAGCGGAGGCGACGACCGGAACCGCGCCCAGCGGGCCGCGCGCAACACCGCGAAGGTCCACGACGCGGCCGCGGCCGACCCCGAATACTGGGAGGACGGCGCCGACTACGACGACGACCAGCTCCCCTACCTCGTCTCCGACTACGCCGACCGGCTCACCGAGGCCCGCCAGGAGGCGGGTTACCAGCTCGCCGAACTGGCCGAGGAGGCTGACGTCGACGAGGCCGACCTGCTCGCGCTCGAACAGGGACGGGCCACCCAGGCCGGTGTCGGCGGCTCGACGGTCGGTGCCCTCGAGCGGGTGCTCGACGTCGACCTGGTCGACGAGTGAGGAGCGAAGTCCCTTTGCGGACCCCCTCCTTACAGCCGCGCGTGACCGACCAGCAGGGACACGAGGGCGGCAGGGGCGGCGGAGCCGACGGCTACGAGGCGCTCGTCTACGACCTCGACGGGACGCTCGTCCGGCTGGACGTCGACTGGGGTGCCGTGGCCGCGGAAGCAGCGGCGGTGTTGCGGGCCCGCGGGCTGGAGACGGAGGGTTCGCTGTGGGACCACCTTCAGCGCGCCGAGGAGGCGGGCGACCGCCACCGGCAGGCCGTCGAGGAGGTCATCGCCGACCACGAGCGCGAGGGCGCCCGCAGCGCAGACCGGCTTCCGCTGGCCGACGAGCTTCCCGCGGGCGTGCCGACCGGCGTCTGCTCGCTGAACTGCGAGGCTGCCTGCCGGGTCGCGCTCGAACTCCACGGGCTCGACGGCCACGTCGACGCCATCGTCGGTCGGGACACGCTCGGGGCTCACAAGCCCGACCCCGAGCCCCTGCTGGCGACTGCCGACGCGCTCGGGGCGGACCCGCGCGCAACGCTCTTCATCGGGGATTCGGACAGCGACCGCGTCACCGCCGAGCGGGCGGGCGTCGACTTCCAGGCGGTCGCCGACCGGCGGTGATCAGGCCGACTCGTCGCTGTCGTCGTGGCCGCCGGCACCGGCTCCCCCGTCGTCGACGCCTTCTGCGGGCTCCCGGTACCGGCGGGCGTAGCCGTAGGCGGCGACCGCGGTGACGAACCAGACGACCGCCCCGACGCGGACCGCGAAGGCCGCCCGGGACCCCCAGTCCGGCAGCCGGGTACCGAGCGAGAGGGCGGCCACCAGCGGGGCGCCGACGACGATCGTCGTGACGAAGGTCACCTGCATGACCCACCCGAAGTCGACGCCGTCGGGGTCCGTCCGCTCGACCTCTGGACTCACGGGCGGGTTTGGGCAGCCACCGACAAGCCCCTGGCGGTTCGCCGGAGGCTGCCGGTCCACCCCAGGGGTCCCCTCGGTCGGTTTTCCGGAAGGACTTAAACGACGGGCGTCTACCGCCTCGCATGACCACCGTTCGGGACATCCGGGCGAAGGCTGGCGAGGAGCCGATCACGATGCTCACGGCGTACGACGCGGTGACGGCGTCGCTGGTCGACGCCGCGGGCGTGGACATCATCCTCGTGGGCGACAGCATGGGCAACGCGGTGCTCGGCTACGAGTCGACGCTCCCGGTCACCGTCGACGAGGTGGCCTCGCGGACCGGCGCGGTCGCGCGCGGCACCGACGAGGCGCTCGTGGTCGCGGACATGCCCTTCCTGTCAGTGGGTGTCGACCAGGCGGACGCCCTCGAGCACTGCGGGCAGATGCTCAAGGAGGAAGATGCCCACGCGGTGAAGATCGAATCCGGCCCGCACACTGTCGGGCTGACCGAGCGGCTGAGCGACCTCGGGATCCCGGTGATGGCCCACGTCGGCCTCACCCCACAGCAGGTCCACCAGACCGGCTACGCCCGGCAGGGCGTCGAGACGGAGCGCGCCCGGGAGATCGCCGAGCTCGCCCGCGAGCACGCAGAGGCCGGTGCCTTCGCCTGCGTGCTCGAGCACATCCCCGCGAACCTGGCCGCGGGGATCACCGAGGAGCTGTCGGTCCCCACGATCGGCATCGGTGCCGGCCCGGAGTGTGACGGGCAAGTCCTGGTCTTCACCGACGCCGTCGGGCTCTCCGAGGGGTCGCCACCGTTCGCCGAGGCCTTTGGCGACGTCCGTGGCGAGATGGCGGACGCGCTGGACTCCTACGTCGAGGCCGTCGAGGACGGCGACTTCCCCGGCCCCGACCACAGCCGGACCGTCGAGGAGCTCGACGAGCTGTACTGACGGCCTCCCGAACCGTCTTTACCCTCGGGGTGGATGGGTTGGCCATGCGCGTCGCAGCATTCACCGAGCTGGTCGGACCGGAGGGCGTGAGCGTCATCGAGCGGGAGACACCCGAGCCGGGCGCCGGCGAGGCGGTCATCGACGTCGAGGCCTGCTCGATCAACCGCCACGACCTCTGGATCCTCGACGGCGACTCGGCGATGGTCGACGGCGACGACCTGCCCTTTGTCTCCGGGCTGGACGTCGCCGGCACGGTACGGGAGGTCGGCCCGGACGCCCGCGGCGTCGAACCAGGCGACCGCGTGGTCCTCTGCCCGAACGAGACCTGCGGGAGCTGCCGGTACTGCCGGGAGGGGCCCGAGAACCTCTGTGAGCGGTTCTCGCTGTTTCACGGGGGGCTCGCCGAGGCCGCCCGCGTTCCGGCCGACCGGCTGCTCGCGCTCCCCGAGGACGTCGGGGCCGTCGAGGCCGCCGCGGTCCCCACGGCCTACATGACGGCCTACCACATGGTCCGGCGGGCAGACGTCGAGGCGGGCGACCGCGTGTTCGTCCCCGGCGCGACCGGCGGCGTGGGGGTCGCGGCCGTCCAGATCGCCGACGCGCTCGGGCTCGAGTCGGTCGGGACCTCCTCCTCGGCCCGGAAGCTCGACCGCGTGCGCGAGCTGGGTCTGGACCGGGGCATCGAATCCGTGGACGTCGACGAGATCCGCGAGGCTGTCGATGGACGGTTCGACGCCGTCCTCAACCACCTCGGCGGGGAGTACACCGGGCTCGGCCAGTCGGTGCTCCGCCGCGGCGGGACGATGGCTATCTGCGGTCGGACGGCGGGCGGCACGTCGACCGTGCAGGTCACCGACCTGTTCCTCCAGCACAAGCGCGTCGTCGGGTCCACGATGGGAACCCAGGGCGACCTCCAGCGGCTGCTCGGGCTCGTGGCCGACGGCGAGATCGACCCGGTCGTCGACGAGACCTACCCGCTCGGGGAGACGGACGCGGCCTTCGCCGCGATGCGGGACCGCGACCAGGTCGGCAAGCTGGTCGTCCAGCCACAGCAGTAGGAGAGCCGGGCCCGCTCAGAGGTAGAGTTCGACGTCCTCGAGGTCGAAGTCCCGCTCGATCTCCCGCTCGAGGTCGGCCAGCTCCGCCCGGAGCCGGTCCATCTCGGCAGTCAGCTCCCGGTACTGTTCGCTCGCTTCGGGGTCGCCGCCTTCGGACTCGACCTCGAGAACGTTGCGTTCCAGGCGCAGCGAGTTGAGGTCCTGGACCCGCTGGTTGTACTTCGCGAGGGCAAGGGCGCGCTCGACGGCGCGGTGCAGGTCCTCGCCGGTGACCGGTTTCACCAGGTAGTCGTCGTAGGGGACGTCGGGGATGTCGAACTCCGGGTCCACGGCGGTCACGACGACGACCCGGACCGCCAGCCCACGGTCCTGCCGTTCCTCGAGGACCTCGGCGCCGGACAGCCCCGGCATCCGGCGGTCGAGCAGCATCACGTCGTAGCCGTTGCCGAGCTCCTGGACCGCGTCCTCGCCGCTGTAGACCGCGGTGACGTCGTAGCTGTCCCCGAGCCGGGAGGCGTAGGTGTCGGCCAGGTTCCGCTCGTCGTCCACGACGAGGACTCTGGCGGGCTCGTCTGCCTCCGTCACGGGGGAAAGCAGACCCGCTGCCGGTATAACCGTTCCCCCGGCGCTGGGACTCCCCGCCAGCCCTCGTGCCGACCGTCGCCGCGAGCCGTCGGCTGTCGTGGATTTCGGGGGATGAACCGCAAACAAGCACCACGTCGGACGAGGGGGCGCTATGCCGCGTCAGTTAGAGAAATATTTATATATTACTACCACTTACCTGTAGTTAGCATGACTGTGTTACAGCAGTTCGAGGAGGAGGGCATCGACGCCCGTCGCTTCGAGTACGAGGACGGACTCGTGTTGGCTGCGGACTTCGGCCGCGGCGCCGACGCGGCCGTCGACGTCGTCGACGGGACGGTCATCGTCGTCGCCGACGGGGACCACCACGAGTTCGCGGTCGACGGCGACGCGCGAGCGTTTATGAACAACGGCATCCTCACTATCGAGGTGAATGCATGAGACTCACTGTCAAACCACTCAAGCAGAAGGACGCCGGCCGTGGCCTGGCGGCCATCGACCGGGCGGCCATGTCCGAGATGGACCTGGAGAACGGCGACTACGTCGTCATCGAGGGTGACGGCCGCGCCGTCGCGCGCGTCTGGCCCGGCTACCCCGAGGACCAGGGGAAGGGCGTCGTCCGGATCGACGGCCAACTGCGCCAGGAGACCGGCGCGGGCATCGACGACTCCGTCGGCGTCGAGAAAGCCGACGTCAAGCCGGCGACCAGCGTGACCGTCGCGCTCCCCCAGAACCTCCGCGTGCGGGGCAACGTCGGCCCGATGATCCGCTCGAACCTCTCGGGACAGGCGGTCACCGAGGGACAGACCGTCCCCGTCTCCTTCGGGCTGGGGCCGCTGTCCTCGATGTCCGGCCAGAAGATCCCGCTGAAGATCGCGAGCACGGACCCGCAGGGAACGGTCGTCGTCACCGATTCGACGGAGGTCGACGTCACCGACCAGCCCGCCGAGCAGATCACCGGGGAGTCGGCCGGCGGCGAGACGACCGCCCCCGACGTCAGCTACGAGGACATCGGCGGCCTCGACGACGAACTCGAACAGGTCCGCGAGATGATCGAGTTGCCGATGCGCCACCCCGAGCTGTTCCAGCAGCTGGGTATCGAGCCCCCGAAGGGGGTCCTGCTGCACGGCCCGCCCGGCACCGGCAAGACGCTGATGGCGAAGGCCGTCGCCAACGAGATCGACGCCTACTTCACCAACATCTCGGGCCCGGAGATCATGTCGAAGTACTACGGCGAGAGCGAGGAGCAACTCCGCGAGGTCTTCGAGGAGGCCGAGGAGAACGCGCCCGCCGTGGTCTTCATCGACGAGATCGACTCCATCGCCCCCGAGCGCGGCGAGACCTCCGGTGACGTCGAGCGTCGGGTTGTCGCTCAGCTCCTCTCGCTGATGGACGGGCTCGACGAGCGCGGCGAGGTGGTCGTCATCGGCGCGACCAACCGCGTCGACGCGCTCGACCCCGCGCTCCGTCGGGGCGGCCGGTTCGACCGCGAGATCGAGGTCGGCGTCCCGGACAAGGGCGGACGCATGGAGATCCTCCAGGTCCACACCCGCGGGATGCCCCTCGCCGAGGGGATCGACCTCGAGGAGTACGCCGAGAACACCCACGGCTTCGTGGGTGCGGACATCGAGCAGTTAGCGAAGGAAGCCGCGATGGGCGCCCTGCGGCGCATCCGGCCGGATCTCGACCTCGAGGAGGACGAGATCCCCGCGGAGACCCTCGAGAAGCTCGAGGTCACCGAGGACGACTTCAAGCAGGCGCTGAAGGGCGTCGAGCCCTCCGCGCTGCGCGAGGTCTTCGTCGAGGTGCCCGACGTCACCTGGGAGTCGGTCGGCGGCCTCGAGGGGACCAAAGAGCGGCTCCGGGAGACCATCCAGTGGCCCCTCGAGTATCCGGAGGTCTTCGAGCAGATGGACATGCAGGCCGCGAAGGGCGTCCTGCTCTACGGCCCGCCCGGCACTGGCAAGACCCTGCTCGCGAAGGCCATCGCCAACGAGGCCCAGAGCAACTTCATCTCCATCAAGGGGCCGGAGCTGCTCAACAAGTACGTCGGCGAATCGGAGAAAGGAGTTCGGGAAGTCTTCGAGAAGGCCCGGTCGAACGCGCCCACGGTGGTCTTCTTCGACGAGATCGACTCCATCGCGGGCGAGCGGGGGCGCCGCTCCGGCGACTCCGGCGTCGGCGAGCGGGTCGTCTCCCAGCTGCTGACCGAGCTCGACGGGCTCGAGGAGCTGGAGGACGTGGTCGTCATCGCGACCACGAACCGCCCGGACCTCATCGACTCCGCGCTGGTCCGTCCCGGCCGGCTGGACAGGCACGTCCACGTGCCCGTCCCCGACGAGGAGGCCCGCCGGAAGATCTTCGAGGTCCACACCCGCGGCAAGCCGCTGGCCGAGGGCGTCGACCTCGACGACCTGGCTGCCCGCACCGACGGCTACGTCGGCGCGGACATCGAGGCGGTCTGCCGGGAGGCCTCGATGGCCGCGACCCGGGAGTTCATCAACAGCGTCGACCCCGAGGAGGTCGACGAAACTGTCGGGAACGTCCGCGTGACGGCCGACCACTTCGATGAGGCACTCGACGAAGTCGGCCCGAGCGTCGACGAGGACACCCGCGAGCGCTACGACGAGATCGAAGAGCAGTTCGAGACCCGCGAGCCCGACCAGGCCGAGGAAGGCAAGGTCAGCCGCACCTTCCAGTAAGCGCCGGCTTCCCCCGGCAACGCGACACCTCCGTCGCCGGCCGTTGCTGGCAGTGAAACAGTGCGGTCCGGTTTATTTCTTCCCTGGACGACCTCCCGGTATGGACCGGAGACTCACGAGACGCGAGTGCCTGACAGGGTGTGCCGTCGCGGCGAGCGCGAGTCTCGCCGGCTGTGCGTCCGGTGCGCTCACTGCCTCCGCAACCGTCGCGGAGGAACTTGCGGCCGACGGGGTTACGTCGGTGACCGTCGACGTGGTGAACGGGGACGTCACGGTCAGAAGCTGACCCGGCACGGTGGCGGGATGCGTCGGGCCGTCCCCCCGGATTTAAGATGCCGACCCGGGAATCGGTAGCGAATGACGTACGCAGATATCTACGAGGCAGTGTCGGAGACGTACTGGCCGGAGGGCGCCTGGGAGCGGATGCTCGAGGCTGGGGAGCCGGGCTCGTTCAACCTCGCGGAGGAGGCGCTGGGTCGGCACGCCGGCTCCAGCGAGACGGCCCTCAGGATCCGCGACTTCGCGACAGGCGGCGACGAGGCCTACACCTTCGACGAGCTGAACCGGGCCGCGAACAGGGCGGCGAACTTCTTCGAGGGTCACCTCGACCGGGGCGAGCGGTTCGGGCTGATGCTCCCGCCCCGGCTGGAACTCTACGCGGCGCTGTTCGGCGGGATCAAGACCCAGCGGGTCTTCCTGCCGCTGGATACGAAGTTCGGCCCGGACGCACTCTCCTACCGGATGGCCGACGCAGAGGCGACGACGCTGTTCACGACCGCCGACCACCTCGGGAAAATCGAGCCCGGGGAGATGCCGGCCCTGGAACGGGTCGTCCTCGTCGGCGAGGGGAGCGGGTCTGTCGAGGGAGCCGGGTCCGTGCCGGAGACTGGGTCGGTCGAGGGGGTCGAGCTGGTCCACTACGACGAGGTCGAACGGGAGTCCGACAGCTACGACGCGATCCGGTTGGCGCCCACGGAGACCTACGGGATGGTCTACTCCTCGGGGACGACCGGCCAGCCCTCCCAGCTGACCTCCGAACACGCGACCGCAGTCGGGATCGAGCCGTTCCTGACCTTCGTGGTCGACCTCCTGCCGGAGGACACCTACTTCGCGGCGGCCTCGCCGGCCTGGTCGTACGGACTGACAGTCGGGACGCTCGCTCCGGGCTTGCAGGGGACGAACATCGGCGCGTACCGCGGCCGCTTCGACGCCGAGCTGTGGCTGGACACGCTCGAACGGTGGGACGTGACAAACGCCATGGTCGCGCCGACGGTTTTTCGCCAACTGCGGGCGGGCGACGTGGATGTCGGCGCGTACGACATCGACCTCCGTGTGCTGGTGACCGCCGGCGAGACCTGCGACGGCGACACCGCCGCGTGGGTCGACGAGCACTTCGGGACGGCACCGCTGGACGCCTACGGGCTCAGCGAGGGGGGCATGCTCGTCTGCAACTACCCCTTCCCGGACTGGGAGGTCAAACACGGCTCGATGGGCAAGCCGACGCCGGGGAAGGAAGTCAGGCTCTGTGACGGCTCGAAGTGTCCACCGGCGACCGAGGAGAACCCCGCACCCACGGAGGAGATGGTCTTCGTCGACGAGCCCGGCGAAGTCGGCGAAATCTGTGCCTACCAGTCGGGTGGCTCGGGCCCGATGGAAGGGGACAGCCCGGAGGGCTGGCAGCGCATGGGCGACCTCGCGGAGGTCGACGAGGACGGCTACTGGTGGTACCGCGGCCGCGCGGACAAGGTGATCATCTCGGCTGGCTACCGGATCGGCCCCGGCGAAGTCCAGGAGACGCTCATCGCCCACGACGCCGTCGAGGAGGCAGGCGTCATCGGCGTGGACCACGAGACCCGCGGCAACGTCGTCAAGGCCTACGT
>JAZKSZ010000025.1:0-16537 GCA_036625795.1 Haloarculaceae archaeon | reverse complement strand
GTCGACGACGGTCGCCGAGATCATGTCCGAGCCGGTGGTGACGATCCGGCCCGGCGAGTCGGTCCGGGTCGCCGGCGAGCGGATGGGCCACAACGGCGTCAAGAAGCTCCCCGTCACCGAGGACGGGGAACCCGTCGGCATCGTCACGACGACCGACCTGGCCCACTTCGTCCCCCGGAACCGCCTGCAGATGGCCAGCCAGCCCGAACCCGACGTCCGGGAAGGCGAGTACGAGTAACGCAGCGCGCTCGCGCCCGCGCTCCCCCCAGTGGCCAGTGCACCGTCAGGTACTCGCGCGCTGGGCGACGCCCCACCACTTCCCCGACCAGAACCGCCCGGTGTTGACCGCGGCTTTCGCGTAGAAGTCCACCGCGATGGCCAGGAAGACTGCCGGGTAGCCCAGGCCCAGCCCGGGTGCGACCGAGAAGCCGGCGACCGAGAGCGAGAAGGTCGCAGGCAGCGCGAGCGCGGCGATGGGGATCCGGACCAGATAGGAACCCAGCAACTCGGCGTACAGCGGCCACCGGGTGTCGCCCGCTCCCCGGAGACTCCCCCGCATCGTCCGGGAGATGCTGAAGCCGGCGGTGACGAACCCGAACACGCGGATGAAGTCGACCGTGAGACCCACGTACTCGGTCCCGAAGGCCAGCGCCAGCGGCCGGGCGGCGACGACGAGCACGACCGCCAGCAGTAGCTGGGTCGCCACCCCGATCCGCAGCGTCTGCCAGCCGTAGCCCGTCGCGCCGTCGCGGTCGCCCGAGCCGATGGCCTGGCCGACGAGCGTGCTCGCGGCGGTCGCGTAGCCCCAGGCGGGCATCAGTGCCAGCAGCATGACACGACGGCCGATCGCGTAGGCCGCAAGGGCGGGCGTCCCGAGCACACCCAGAATAAAGAGGAAGGGAAAGCGGGCAGTCGCCTGGAGCAGGCGCATCCCCGCGAGTGGCGTGGCGACCCGGACGATCTCGCGGTTTAGCGTCGTGTCAACGTGCGGGCGCGAGAGCGGGAGGGTGACGGCGTACCGGCCCGAAACCAGCAACGCGAGAAAGACCACCGAAGCCAGGGTGTTCGCGAGGGTGGTGCCGATGGCCGCGCCGACGACCCCCAGCGCGGGGAACGGCCCCAGCCCGAAGACCAGCACGGCATTGAGCACGAGGTTCGTCGGCAGCGTCAGCAGGCGGACGTACATCGGCGTGCGGGTGTCCGCACTGCCCGCCAGCGCTCGTGCGGCGACCATCGAGTAGAAGCGAAAGACCAGCGACAGCATCACGACCTGGAGGTAGGCCGCGCCGTAGCCGATGACGGCGGGGTCGTCGGTGAGTACCGCCACCATCGGCTCCGCGTACACCCAGGAGGCGACCGTCAGGGGGACGGCGATGACGGTCGACAACAGCAGCGACTGCTTGACGGCGAGGTTGGCGCGTTCGCCCCGCCCCTCCCCCTGGAGCCGGGAGACGATGCTTATCGTGCCGCTGGTCAGGGCGAGCGAGAGGCCGAAGCCGATGAAGTAGTACTGGAAGCCGATCTCGAGGCCGCCGATGGCGGCGTCGCCGAGCGCGATCCCTACGAAGAGGAAGTCGGCCAGCCGGAGCAGCACCCGGAGCCCCCCGGTCACCATCACCGGCACGGCCAGGTCGAAGGCCTCGGTCGCGCTGGAGCGCTCGACGACCCCCAGCCGGGCCAGCGCCGACGGGAAGTAGTCGAGGACGTCGCGCACACGCCTGCGAACACTCATCCGTCAGGTAGGTGGGCCGCCGCCCACTCCTATGTTTTGTTCGGGTCCGCCCACAATCCGCGCCGGACCTGGGCCCCACGGCGGCCTTGCGTCCGCGCTGCCCCCGACCCGGTTCCCGAACGCCTTTGCCGACCCCGTCCTCAGCGGCGGTCATGAACCGCATCGAGGCAGCGGACTTCCACGACCTCGCCAGCGTCACCGAGCCCAGGGTCGCACCCGGCGGCGAGCGGGTTGCGTTCGTCCGGAAGGAGCCAAGCGAGGACGGCGATTCGTACGAGGCGACAGTCCACCTGGCCCCGACCGGCGGCGACGAGCCCCGCCGCTTCACCCTCGCGGAGGGGGTCGACAGCCAGCCACGGTTCAGCCCCAGCGGCGACCGGCTGGCCTTCGTCTCGACCCGCGGGGCCGACGACGACCGCCCGCAGGTGTGGGTCGTGCCGACCGACGGCGGCGAGGCCCGTCAGGTGACCGACGTCGTCGGCGGCGTCGCCGACATCACGTGGGGCCCCGGGGGCGAGCGGCTCGCCTTCGTCCAGCGGGTCACCGCCGACGACCGCGAGGCCGAGCGGGACCTGTCGGTCCCCGACGACTACGAACCGGAGCCGCCGGACCCGCGGGTGATCGACCGGACGGTCTACCGGTCGATGGAGGAGTACTTCGACGGCCGCCGGGGGCAGATTTACCTCGCCCACCTCGGCGGCGCCCCCGACGACACGCCGGGCCGGACCGGCGGCGACGGCGACGAGGTCGAGCGAGTCACTGATGCCGACTACGATCACGCCACCCCGGAGTGGGGGGACGCCGACACGCTCTACTACACGGTCCAGGACGGCGAGCCCGACCCCGACGACTCGAACGAGCACACCATCGTCGCCTACGACACCGAGTCGGGCGACCGCGAGGAGCTCCACACCACGACGGCGTGGGCGACGACGCTCGCGGCCACGGGGGACGGCCGCGTGGCCTACACCTACGTCGAGGACGACCGCGCCTCGATGCGCCCGGTGGAGGCCAGAGTCTACGAGGTCGACGCGGGCGAGGTCCACACCCCCATGGCCGACCTCGACCGGACGCTGAGTTACGACCGTTCGGTCCAGTGGGGGCCCGACGACGAGTCGCTCTATCTGGTCACGCCCGACGAGGGCGCGGGAGCTGTGTGGACGGCTCCCTGGGACGGCGACGGGAGCGACGCCGAGCGGGTCGTCCGCGAGGAATGGGCCAGCGTCGACGGCCTCCACGTCGGCGAGGACTTGCTCGCGGTCGTCCGCAGCGAGTGGGACCACCCTGGGGACCTGTACGTGACGACGCCCGGCGGGACGGAGGAGCGCCGCCTCACCCGCGCCAACGCCGACCTGCTGGACGACCGGGCGGTCTCCCGGCCGGAGGAGGTCTCGGTCAGCGTCGACGCCGAGGACGGCGACGGCCACGAGGTCCAGGGATGGGTGCTCACGCCGCCGGATTTCGACCCCGACGGGACCTACCCGCTGGCGGTGGAGGTCCACGGCGGGCCCCACGCGATGTGGACCACGAGCGGGACGATGTGGCACGAGTTCCAGACGCTGGCCGCCCGGGGGTACGTCGTCTTCTGGTCGAACCCCAGGGGCTCGACCGGTTACGGCCAGGACTTCGCCGAGGCCATCGAGCGGGACTGGGGGGCCGTGACCGCCGCGGACGTACTCGCCGGCGTCGACGAGGTGACCGACCGCGCGTACGTCGACGGCGACCAGGTCGTTCTCACTGGCGGGAGCTTCGGCGGCTTCATGACGGCCTGGCTGGTCGGACACACCGACCGCTTTACCGCCGCGGTCTCCCAGCGCGGGGTCTACGACCTCACTGGCTTCTACGGGTCGACGGACATGGCCTACAAGCTCGTCGAGGGTGACTTCGACGCCGTGCCCTGGGCGGACGCCGACTTCCTCTGGGAGCACTCGCCCGCGAGCACCGCTCGCGAGGTCGAGACGCCGACGCTCGTCCTCCACAGCGACGACGACTACCGGACGCCGGCTTCGACCGCCGAACTGTTCCACCGCGTGCTCCGCAAGCACGGCGTCGACACCCGCCTCGTCCGCTATCCGGACGAGGGCCACGAGCTCTCGCGGTCGGGCCAGCCGGCTCACATCGTCGACCGGATCGAGCGGATCGCCCGGTGGTTCGACGGCTACTCGGAGTACCACGACGTCCCCCGCGCACTGGACCGCGAGGAGGAGGCGGGGCTCTCAGCCGGCGAAGACGACGGCGAGGGCGAGAACCAGGACGGGGAGACGGGTGAGGTGGCGGACGACGAGTAGGACGCCACCGGACGAAACCCACAACCCCACCGACCCCGCAATGGCGGGTGTGACCGAGCGCTACCGGACCGTCGCCGGCCGCGGCCGGGCGGCCTTCGAGATACGTGGCTCGGAGTTTCTCGGCCACGTCGCGCCCGCCGAGACGGTCGCGGACGCCGAGGCCTTCGTCAAGGCGGTCCGCGACGAGTACGCCGACGCGACCCACAACGTCCCCGCGTACCGGGTGCGAGCCGCGCCCCCCCGGGAATATTCCAGTGACGCCGGCGAACCGACCGGCAGCGCGGGCAAGCCCGCGCTGAACGTCCTCCAGGGCGAGGAGTTGGAGAACGTCGCCGCAGTCGTCACCCGCTACTTCGGCGGGACGGAACTCGGCGTCGGCGGACTGGCTCGTGCATACGGCCGCGCCGTCAAGGAGGCCGTCGCCGACGCCGGGACAACCGAGCGCTGGCCCCACGAAAGCTTTGCCGTCACGGTCGAGTACGACGACTCCGGCAGCGTCCGGGGCATTCTCGAGGGCGCGGACGCCGACTTCGAGGCCGCCTACGAGGAGCAGGTCCGGTTCGACGTGCGCGCGCCCGAGGACTCGGCCGCGGACCTCCGGGACCGCCTGCGCAGCGCCACCAGCGGCCGCGCCGAGATCGACCGCGAGTGAGCACCGGACGGGCCCGTCCGGGTGCAGGACCCCCACCGCAGCGAAAGTAGTCAGCCGAACGCCCACGACGCTCGAGTCTGCCGATCTTCCACTGGAAGGGAGGGGGTTGTTCAACCCGGGACGGAGGCGGTCGGACGGGCGGCTCGACCTTGCCGCTCATTCCCCTTCGGTGCCGAACGCGCGGTCGCCGGCGTCGCCCAGTCCGGGGACGATGTAGCCGTCCTCGTCGAGGCGGTCGTCGACGGCGACGGTCGCGACCTCGACGTCCGGGAACTCCTCGCGCACCCGCTCGATCCCAGCCGGGGCGCTGACGGCCGAGAGCGCGAGCACGTCCTCGGGCTCGCCGGCCGCCTCGAGCGCCTCCAGGGCGGCGACCATCGTGCTCCCGGTGGCGAGCATCGGGTCCGCGACCACGACCGTGTCGCCGTCGACGTCGGGCAGTTTCACGTACTCGACCTCGACAGGGAAGCTCCCGTCCTCGAGCCGGCGGCTCTCGTCGCGGCTGGCCGAGAGCACGCCCTGTCTGGCCCGCGGGAGGCTCTCGACCAAGCCCGCCACGAAGGGAGTCGCGGCACGGAGCACGCTCACGAGCGCGACGTCCTCCGAGCGGACCCGGGTGCCGGTCGTCTCGGCGAGCGGCGTGGTCACGTCCACGGTCTCCGCGGGCAGTCGGTCCGCGAGCGCGACCCCGCAGACCTGCCCCAGGTCGTTCAGCCGGCCCCGGAAGGCGGCGTCGTCGGTCTCGACGCTGCGCAGGTCGGTCAGACAGTCCTGTGCCAGCGGGTTCGCGACGACGGTGACGTCGTCTTCGTCCATACTCCCTGCTGGGCCGGCGCCGGCTTAGCTGGTGTGGTCGCTCGAGGGTTGTGGCGAGTCGGGTCCGCGGGTCCGGCCACTCGCGGACCGTGGCTCCGAGTCAGGCCCGCAGGTACTGCCGAACGAGGATGAGGCCGGCGACGGCGATGGTTCCGGCGAGCACCCAGAAGGCGACGGTGTAGCTGTAGAACTGTGCGAGGATCCCGACGACGCCCGGGCCGGCGGCGTTGGTCGTCAGAAAGAGACCGCGGGCGGCCCCCAGGTCACCACCGACCGACCCGTCGGGGGCGGCGTCCATGACCACGCTGTCGACGATGGGAAACTGGGTCTTGTAGCCGATTGCCATCAGGACCGTGCCGGCGGCGACCGCGAATAGCGAGCCGGTCAGGAGGACCACGGCGAGCCCGGCCACCGAGAAGGCGAGTGCGCCGACGCTCACCAGCAGGCGGGGGTACCGGTCCGAGACCGCGCCGCCGACGGGCTTGGTGACCATCCCGACGACGAACACCAGCGCGTAGACCCCGCTGGCGAGCGTCTCCGAGAAGCCGTTGGCCACCAGGAGCGTCGGGAAGAAGTTGATCAGCCCGCCGATAGCGAAGAAAAACAGCGCGTAGGCGGCCAGCCGCTCGCGCTGGTCGCGGGTGGCGACCACCCGACGGACGGTGTCGCCGACTGCCAGCCGCTCCCGGCGGAGCCGGTAGGGCTCGCGGTTCCAGACCGCAAACAGGGCGCCCATCAGCCCCAGGCAGACGAGTACCGGCACGAACGCGGCCCGCCAGGTCGTCCCGATGACGAGGATGGCGAGCCCCGAAGCTAACAACCCACCCACGTCGGTCCCGGCCGAGTAGATGCCCAGCGCCCGCCCCTGCCTGTCCGCAAAGAGGTCCGAGAGGAGGGCTCGCGAGGGGCTGGCAAAGAGTCCCTTCCCGACGCCGACAAGCAGGACGCCGACGAGAAACAGCGCGGGGTGGACGGCGATGCCCACGAAGGCAAAGCCAGCGAGGATGACCAGGAAGCCGGGGACAAGCAGCGTCGCTCGCGAGAGCGCGTCGGAGTAGGTGCCGCTGGGGTACTGGACGAGGGCGTAGACGAGCGTGAAGGCCGCAAGCGCCAGTCCGACCGCCGCCGAGGAGAGTGACAGCGAGGCCTGGATGCGTGGCAGCAGCGGCGGGAGCAGAAACCGGCCCCACTGGAGGGCGGCCCAGCCCAGCGAGACGACGGCGAGCATCCGCCACCGGTAGCCCGCATCGGCGGCCGCGGCGGTGTCGCTTACCGCCTCGGCGCCGCTCCCGGCGGTCGCGTCGACGGCCGCCCCGTCGGCGGTGTCGGGCCCCGGCGTCACAGCCGGTCGGCGACCGCGGGGGCGACACTCACTTCGCTCACTGGTCGCTCGACGGTGTCGGTGGCGTAGACGGCGCCGACGCCCGCCCGGCGGAGTTTCGTGTAGGCGTCCCGGGCGAACAGGGCGTGGACGCAGGCAACGGTCACGCTCGCCGCCTCGCCGGCCAGCGCGGCGATGGCCTGGCTCATCGTCGACCCCGTGGCGACGATGTCGTCGACGACGACGACGTCGCGGCCCTCGGCGGCCGCCCCGGCGGGCTCGACGGTCACCTCCGACCCGGAGTGGCGGGTCTTCTCACAGTGGTCGACCGCCCCCCGGCCGTAGGCGTCCCGCAGCGTCCGCGCGAGGTCGGCCGCGCCGGCGTCGGGCGCCAGAAAGAGCGGCTCCGCCAGGTCGCCCAGCGGCCCGGCGAGCAGGGCGGCCGCGTCGACGGACTCGGCGGGCACCTCGAAGTACTCACAGACAGCGGGCTCGTGGGGCTCGACGAGGAGGACGCGGTCGGTCCCCGTCGAGACCGCCCGCGCGACCGCCCGGGCCGAGACGGGTTGGCCGGGCTCGAAGGCCCGGTCCTGGCGGGCGTAGCCCATGTACGGGAGGACGGTCGTCACCCGGCTCGCGCCGGCCTCGCGGGCGGCGTCCTGGAGCTGGAGGAGTTCGACGTAGGCCTCGTCGGTGGGGGTGGCCGCGACGACGACCGCCTCGTCGAGCTCCGGCGGGTCGAGTTCGACGAGCTGTTCGCCGTCGGGGAACCGCTGGCGGGAGGCGCCGGCGAGTTCGTGGCCCGTCTCTGCGGCGAGCGCGGCCGCCAGGGACTGCGAGCGCGAGCCGCTGAGTATCATTATCGGGGAGTCGCTACCCTCCCTAACGGGCCTTTCGGATCCGGTGGGCGCCCCGACGGTCGCGGCGGTCCCCCGTCAGTCGAGCAGCCCCATGTCTTTCGCCACCAGGTCCTGGAGCTCGGCGGCCAGGTCCGGGTCGACCTGTGCACACTCCTCGCCGTCGTGACGGTTCTCGTTGTGTCGCTCCAGCGTCCCCGCCAGCTCGGAGAGGGCGACCTCCGTCTCGGTCCCACACTCCGGACAGACGATGGGGACCTGCGGGTCGTCGGTCATACCGGAGCTAGCGCGGGGGGGCTCAAAACGGTGCGGAAACGGGCTCGCAGTCGAACCGACTCCGGACGCTGCCGGCTACGGGACCGCGAGCCGCCGGACCTCCCGCACGCCGAGCGCCCGCGAGCGCCAGCCGCCGTGGCCGTCGGGCGTCTGGTCGGGGTCGGCGCGCACGAGCAACGTCCCCGCGGCCGTGACCGCGTAGACCGACTCGCCGTAGGCGACGTCGACGACGGGCTCGTCGGTCGGCAGGTCGACGCGGTCCCAGCCGTCCCGGCGGACGAACAGGTCCCCACCGGCGACGGCGTGGGCACGCTCGCTGTCGGCGTCGGCGGCGACCACACTGTGCTCGCCGTCCCGGAGCCGCCGGCCCGGGAGTTCGTACAGCCCGTCCGGGCAGGCGGCGTAAGGGCCGCTCGCGGCCACATCGGTCGCCGGGTCGTCACGGAGCCGGTCGAGGCCCGCTGCACCGGCCCGGTACACGCCGTCGCCCGCGGCCAGCAGGTTGCCGTCGATAGCACGGGGGTCGCCCGCTGTCCCGACCGGCTCCCACTGGTCCCCCCGGAGGAGGCCCACCTCACCGTCGGGGCCGGCCGCGAGCGGGCGCAGGCCCGTGTCGGGTGCCCCGGAGGCCAGCCCGACGGCCGCCGCGGGGCCGAAGTCCGCCGGCTCGAATTCCCCGCCGGCGCCGACGAGCACGTCCTCGGCGGTCGCGACCAGCAGGCGGCCGTCGCGGCCGGCGACGTCCCGGACGGGGTCGCGGGAGGCGAGTTCGAAGCGGCCGACCTGGTCGCCGGCGACTTCCACGCGGGTCAGCCCCATGCCGCCGGCGACGTAGACGACCGTCTCCGTTCGCTTGTCGCCGTACATCCGCTTCTCGTCCAGCGCGATGTCGTCGTCACTCGGCACTACAGGACCTCCTTGTAGGCTTCCAGCGTTTGCTCGATGTCCGCCTCGGTGTGGGCATCACAGACGAACTGGGACTCGAACTGGTTGGCCGTCAGGAAGACCCCGCGCTCGCGCATCGCGGGCCAGTGCAGCCGCTCCCAGCGCTCGGTGTCCGCGCGCTTGATGTCCCCGCCGGTTTTCGGACAGGTACCGTACCGGGGGCAGGACTCGCGCTGCCGACAGCCCGCCCCGCACTGGTTGCCGAGGTCGTCGGGGGCGTCCCGGGTGAACACCGTCTTGAACATCGAATCCGTCCCGACGACGGTGTACGCGGGGGCCTGGTCGGCACAGATGTCGGTCAGCCCTTCCCGCAACTCCGCAGCGAGCCCGTTGACGTGGTCGTAGACGTCGTGCTCCGCGGCGTATCTGAGGGTTTCGAGGCCGGCGGCCATCGTCACCGGGTGCCCCGAGAAAGTCCCCGACTGGAACACCTCCCCCGACGGGGTAAAGTGCTCGATGATCTCGGTCTTCCCGCCGATGGCGCCGACCGGGAAGCCGCCGCCGACGATCTTCCCGAAGGTCGTGACGTCGGGCGTGACGCCGAACTTCCCCTGGGCACACTGGAGCCCGCCGACCCGGAAGCCGGTGATCACCTCGTCGAAGACCAGGAGCGCGCCGTGTTCCTCGGTGACTTCCCGGAGCGTCTCCAGGTAGCCGTCGACGGGGTGGACGATCCCATAATTTCCCAGCACCGGCTCGGTCATCACCGCCGCGATCTCCTCGCCGTGTTCTTCGAAGACTTCCCACACGGCCTCCTCGTCGTTGAACGGCACAGTCAAGGTATGCTCGGCGAAGGAGCCCGGGATCCCGGGGCTGGAGGGATGCGTGTCGTTGCCCTCGCCCTCGACCAGCGTCGACTCCTGGGCGCCGTGGTAGCCGCCCTGCATGATGACGACCTTGTCCCGGCCGGTGTAGCCGCGGGCGAGCCGGACCGCGGAGACGGTGGCCTCGGTCCCCGAGTTCACGAAGCGGGTCATCTCCACGCTGGGGACGTGGCGGGCGAGAAACTCCGCGAGTTCGACCTCCACCTCGGTGGGGGCGCCGTACATCGGCCCCTCGGCGGCGGCCTGCTGGACCGCCGCGTTGACCGGGTCGGGGAGGTCGTGGCCCAGAAGCAGGGGCCCGTACCCCATCACGTAGTCGATGTAACGGTTGCCGTCGGCGTCGACGACGTGGCCGCCGTCGCCCCGTTCGATGAAGAAGGGGTAGGGCCGGACCGCCCGGACCGAGGAGTTGACGCCGCCGGGCATGGCGTCGAGCGCGCGCCCGTACAGCGAGCGGGACTGGTCGTCGTTCATACTGGAGCGTTCGGCTCGGGGGGAAAGAAGGTGACGCGTCACAGGTCGGTGGTGTTTCGTCTAGCAGGGGCGGGCTTCACTCCAGCAAGAAAGTCCCGACCTGTTCGACTCGGGGGGCTCGCTGCGTTACTCACTCCGTTGCGGTGTCTGCTCGCGACGCTCGCTCCTGAACCCTCCCAACTAGCTACAACTTATCGGTCGGGCCAACAGTTACGCCCCCCGGGCCGGTAGCCCGCGTATGCCTCACGAGACGACGGTCCGGGTGACCTGGGGCGACACCGACGCCGGCGGGCTGATCTACTTCCCCCGCTTTTTCCACTTCGTGGTCGTCGGGCTCAACGACTACTTCGCCCCGGTCGAGGACCATCTCATGGAGACGCTCCGCCGGGAGGGGCACGCGCTGCCGGCCGTCGACGCCACGGCGTCCTTCGAGACGCCGCTGCGGGCCGGCGAGACCGCCTGCATCGAGACCGAAGTGACCGCCGGCGAGACGTCGCTGACCGTCGACTTCGCGGTTAGCGACGGGACCGGCCGGCGGGCCGCGTCCGGGGAGGTGAGTTTCGTGCTCGTCGACAGGGGCTTCGAGCCGACGCCGCTACCCGACCGGGTCCACGAGTGTGTCCGCGAGCGCGGGGACGGGGCCGCGAGCGCGGCCGACGGCTGACGGCCGAGTCCACACCGCGAGTCGACCGCCGCCGAGCGCGGCGCGGGCGGCACCTACACGGCGTCGGGGCCGCGTTCGCCGGTGCGGATCTGGACGGCCTCGTCGACGGGCATGGTGAAGATCTTGCCGTCGCCGGGTTCGCCGGTGTGGGCGGCCTCCTCGATCGCATCGACCACCTCGTCGACCGGCGCCTCCTCGACGACGCACTCGACTTTCACTTTCTGGTGGAGGTCGACGACGTACTCTTCGCCGCGCCACTGGCCGGTCTTGGCGGGCTGGGACCCGCGTCCGGAGACGTTGGTGACGGTCAGCGAGGGTGCACCCGTCTCCGCGAGTGCCTGTTTCACGTCGCTGAGCTTGTCCGGCCGGATGTAGGCGACGACCATCGTGATCTCAGTCATCGGATTCACTCACCCGTTCCGTGGTGTTGAACGTTGCGCCGCCGTCGGCCATCACGCTGTCCCGGCCGCCGAACTCGGGGTAGGTCTCGACCCCGTGTTCGGAGGAATCGAGCCCCTCACGCTCGTGGTCCTCGTCGACCCGGTGTTGCCCGAGTGCCCGGAAGGCGCCGAAGACCGCGGCGGTCGTGAGGAAGGTCCACCCGCCGATGACCACGACGCCAGTCAACTGCGTGAGGAAGGCGTCGAGGATGCTGTCGACGACGCCCGGAGCAGCCACGAACGGGAAGAGGAGCGTCCCGAGCACGCCCGCGCTCCCGTGGACGGGGAAGACCGCACAGACGTCGTCGATGTTGAGCCGGCGCTCGACGAACCCGAAGACGACCGGGAGCTGTGCGCCGGCCAGCCCGCCGACGACGAACGCACCCCACCAGGCCGTGGTGTCGGGGATGGCGGTGATCCCGACCAGACCCGCGAGCAGCCCGTTGGCGACGTAGAGGGTGTCGACCTTGCCGGTCTTGAGCCAGGCGACCAGCCCGGCACCCATCGCTCCGGCGCCCATCGCCAGCGTCGTGGTGAGCGCGACGCGCCCGAGCGTATCGCTGTTGAAGCCGATAGTCTCCCCGCCGACCTCGATCACCGTCGAGGCGGCCCCGGGGTCGGGGCTGAAGCTGAGGACCGCCGCGGTGCCGACGTTGAACCCGTACCAGCCGAAGGCGAGGATCAGCGTCCCGAGCACCGCGAACGTCATCGAGTGGCCCGGGATGACGTTGACCGAGCCGTCGTCGTTGAACCGGCCGATGCGCGGGCCGATGACCCACGCCGCAGTCAGGCCGGCGATGCCGCCCATCCCGTGGACGACCATCCCGCCGGCGAAGTCCTGAAAGCCCATCGACCCGAGGAAGCTGCCCGAGACCCACGAGATGCCGCCCACGACGGGGTAGATGACCGCCGAGAGCACTACCGTGTACATGATGTAGGCCCGGAGCTTCGCCCGGCCGGCGACGGCCCCGGAAACGATCGTCGCGGCCGTCATCGCGAAGACCGCGCCGTAGAGCCAGGTAACCCAGTCCAGCCCGCTCCCGGCGAACGTCCAGACGTACTCCCCGCCGCCGGCGACCGCGTAGACCCCCGCGCCGACCAGGAAGTACACCGAGACGCCGACACTCCAGGTCAGGAGGTTCTTGGTCAGCTGGTTCGCGACGTTTTTCGACCGGACCTGGCCCGCCTCCAGCATCGCGAAGCCCGCGTGCATGAAGAAAATGAGAAAGGAGACCAGTAGGAACCACACCGCGTTGATTTCGCTGACGATGCCCTCGACGACCGCCGTCTGTAGTGGTACTAGCATGGTGTCACCCGTGTCGTGTGTCTGTCACTGGATGTGCATTCGTCCAGCTCTTGCCGATATATCCACAATATCGGACACTCAGTCACGGTCTGTGCGTGAGGATGGATACTATATAAGCATTAGCTTTACAAAGGTGCATATAGAGAGAGCAAGCTGGACAAACAGACAAAATTGGGGAGAATATTAGCCATATAAGGTTGTATACTGGTCGAAAAACGGGACATCTGTCACCGGATATCCGGACGAACGTTGGGTGGGCACCGGCGGAACACAGCGGGGTCGACGGGCGCGCCCGGCTCAGCTGTCGCCGTCGTCGTCGTCTTCGCCGTCGACCGCGGGAACGAACTGGTCGCGGTCGGCGACCGGCCGGGCCGGGGTCACGCGGGCGTGGCGGACGCCCTCCTCGCCGCGGAGACGGCGCCGCGCCCGGACCAGGCTGTCGCGGTCGGGGAAGCGCCCGAACGCGAGGATGTCGTCGGGGCCGGCGACCTCGTAGACCGTGTGGAACCGGTCGTCGTCCCGGAGGACGGCGAGGACTGTCTCCCGGACCGACGGCTCGACGTCGACCTGGAACAGCGCCGTCACCGGGTGTCCGAGCGCGGCGTAGTCGAGGCGGGGCTGGTACTTGCGGATGACGCCGGCGTCCTCGAGGGACTGGCGTCGCCAGCTCGCGGTCGACGCACCGACACCGGCCGCGGCCCCCAGGTCGGCGTCGGCCGCCCGCCCGTTCGCGATGAGGGCGGCGAGGACCTGTTTGTCGATGTCGTCGACGTCCATCTACACGGCGTCGGGGCCGCGTTCGCCGGTGCGGATCTGGACGGCCTCGTCGACGGGCATGGTGAAGATCTTGCCGTCGCCGGGTTCGCCGGTGTGGGCGGCCTCCTCGATCGCATCGACCACCTCGTCGACCGGCGCCTCCTCGACGACGCACTCGACTTTCACTTTCTGGTGGAGGTCGACGACGTACTCTTCGCCGCGCCACTGGCCGGTCTTGGCGGGCTGGGACCCGCGTCCGGAGACGTTGGTGACGGTCAGCGAGGGCGCGCCGGCCTCGGCCAGGCCCTGTTTCACGTCGCCCAGCTTGTCCGGACGGACGTACGCGATGATCATCGTGATGTCGCTCATTCGTTCTCACCTCCGTTCGAGCTGGCCGCGTCGGTCGTGGTGCCGCCGTCGGTCTGCAGGTCCTCGGAGTCGACGCCGCCGTCAGTGCGGGCGCCGCCGTCGGTGCTCACGGCACCGCGGCCACCCTCCGAACCGAACTCGGGGTAGGCGGAGACGCCGTGCTCGCCCTGGTCGAGCCCCTCGCTCTCCTCTTCCTCGGAGACGCGGAGCCCGCCGGTGATCGCGCCGATGACCTTCAGCGAGACCATCGTCGCCAGCACCGTCCAAGTGCCGATGACGAGCACGCCGACGACCTGCATGGCCAGCTGGGTGCCGCCGAGGAACGTCCAGCCGCCGCCGCTCGCCGCGCCGAAGACCGGGATCAGGATCGTCCCGACCCCGCCGGCGGCGCCGTGGACGGCGAAGACGCCACAGACGTCGTCGATCTTCAGCGAGTCGACCGTCCAGCGGAACGCCGGGAGCACGAGTGCGCCGGCGATGACACCGATGAGGAGACCGCCCCACCAGGTGACGTGGGGGACGGCGCCCGTGACACCGACCAGCCCGGCCAGGAGGCCGTTGGCGGTCCACAGCGGGTCGGGCTTGCCCTGCCAGAGTGCGGAGACGGCCATCGCGGCGACCGCGCCGCCGCCCATGCCCAGCGTCGTCACCAGCGCCACGCGGCCGAGCCCGGAGCCCGTGAAGGCGACGCCGGCCTCGCCGAAGCTGATGATGGTCGCGTTCGTGCCGACGTTGAAGCCGTACCAGCCGAAGGCCAGCACGAGTGTCCCGATCACCGCGAACATGATGGAGTGCCCGGGGATCGCCTGCGAGTTGCCGTTCTCGTCGTACCGGCCACTGCGCGGGCCGACCATCTTCGCGGCCACGAGCCCGGCGAGGCCGCCGGCCATGTGGACGACCGTCGCCCCGGCGAAGTCGAGGTAGCCGGCGCCGATGGCGTCACCGAGGAAGCCGCTCCCCGAGAGCAGGCCGTTGCCGCCCCACGCCATCCCCGGCAGGACCGGGTAGATGATGCCGACCATCGCGACGACGAACAACACGTAGGAGGTGAACTTCATCCGCTCGGCGACGGCTCCGGAGACGATCGTCGCGGCCGTCATCGCGAAGACCGCCCCGAACAGGAAGCTGACCCACGGGTTGAGGCCGACCGCCTCCGTCCCGGGGACGGCGGCTGCCGTGTCCGAGAGGATGCCGAACGCGGCACCGATGTCCAGCGAGAGCCCCGGCGTCGTCAGCATCCCGACGATGCTCACGACGGCGGTCCCGAGCAGGAAGTAGACGATCACGCCCAGCCCCCAGTCGGTCATGTTCTTCATCAGGACGTTCCCCACGTTCTTCGCACGCACCTGGCCCGCCTCGAGCATCGCGAAGCCGGGCTGCATGAAGAAGATCAGGAAGCTCACCACCAGCACCCACACGTTGTTGATGCCGTTCGCGAGGGCGATGTCTGTCGCCGACTGCAGCGGCAGCAATCCTGTCAAGAGTTTACACCTCTGTTCCGAATTGCGGATTTAGATGAATATTTCCCACACTTTACCCGATTTTCGCCCACGTTCGTTGCGTGCATTACGGTTTCGGCTCAACACATCGTACGTAATAAGACCTTGGTTTACAAAACGGAATATATTAACCTATTTGCGACCACTCGGACAATATTCACAACGATATTATCGATATAAGGTAGTATTCTGTCCAGTTAGCAGACGTTCATCGAGACGATTCTGTGCATTCGTGAACCGCGGGGAGGTGTCAGGAGCCGTGGAGACGGGGCCGTGCCCCGGGCCGCGCTCGGCCCTCGCACACGCGACGGCCGCGCGACACGCGCTGTGTAACATCAAGACGGCACGCGCGAATCGGGCACCGGTGGGCAGGGGGTGGGGCGACCGTGCCGGCGCGCCGGCTACAGCTCCCGCGCGACGTCCTCGGCGAAGTAGGTCAGAATGAGGTCCGCGCCGGCCCGCTTGATCGACAGCAGGGACTCGTGAGCCACCGCCTCGAGGTCGAGCCATCCCTTCTCGGCGGCGGCCTGGAGCATGGCGTACTCCCCGGAGACGTTGTACGCGGCCACGGGGTGGTCGAACTCCTCGCGGACCTGCCGGACGACATCCAGATACGGGAGGGCGGGCTTGACCATCAACACGTCCGCGCCCTGCGCGGCATCGAGTGCCACCTCCCGGCTCGCTTCGCGGGCGTTCGCCGGGTCCATCTGGTAGTGCCGTCGGTCGCCGAAGGCGGGCGCGCCGTCGGCGGCGTCCCGGAAGGGACCGTAGAAGGCCGAGTTGTACTTGGCCGCGTAACTCATCACGGGGACGGAGTCGTGACCCGCCCCGTCAAGCTCCTCGCGGATCGCTGCGACCATCCCGTCCATCATCCCCGAGGGGGCGACCATGTCCGCGCCCGCGTCGGCGTGCGAGCGGGCTGTGCGCGCGATCAACTCGAGGGTCTCGTCGTTGGCGACGGTCATGTGCGGGTCCTCGCGGGCTTGCTCCTCGAGGACGCCACAGTGGCCGTGGCTCGTGTACTCGCAGAGACAGACGTCGGTGATGACGTAGGCGTCGGTCTCGGCCTTCATCGCGCGGACCGCGCGCTGGACGACGCCGTCCTCCGCCCACGCCCGGGAGCCCCGTTCGTCCTTGGAGGTGGGGATGCCGAACACCAGCACCGCGCCGACACCGGTCTCCCGGACTTCCCGGACGCGCTCGACCGCCTCGTCGACGGGCACGCGTTCGTGACCGGGCATCGACTCGATGGGCTGGCGCTGTTCGGCGGTGGCGTCGACGAAGACGGGCGCGATGAGGTCCTGCGGGTGGAGCCGCG
>JAZKSZ010000235.1:0-2636 GCA_036625795.1 Haloarculaceae archaeon | reverse complement strand
ACGAGGACTTCGTCCGCGTCCAGAAGCGCCTGCGCGAACTCGACAAGAAGGAAGAGGAAGAGGAGCGCGCCGAGCGCGAACAGAAGGAGGAGGCCGCCCGCGAGGAAGCCGAGGAGATCTACCAGAAGTTCAAGGAAGGCGAGACGCTGGACACCGAGGACCTGATGAAGCTGCAGAACACCGGCCTGCTGTAGGAGCACGTTCTTCTTCGACGCGCGGAACGAGCTCTTGCTCGGGACCCGGGACAGCCCCCTGTGATGCGGAACGGGCACACCGGAACGACAGCGTGTGAGGGCGTGACGAATACCTCTTAAGAGCGGCGGAGCCGTACTCGTGCGTATGCTCGACCCGTTGCTCATCGCCGGCTTCGGCGTCTCCCTGTTCGTGGGCTACAACATCGGGGGTGCGACCACCGGGCCGGCCTTCGGCCCGGCCGTGGGCTCGGGCGTGCTCTCGAAGGTGGCCGCGGCGGCGCTGATGTCGGTGTTTTTCTTCGCCGGGGCGTGGACCGTCGGCCGCCGGGTGGTGAGCACGCTCGGGGAGGACCTGGTCTCCGGCGCCAGCGTCTTTACCCTCGAGACGAGCGCCGTCGTCCTCTTTTTCATCGGCGGGGCGCTGTTCGTCGGCAACTACGTCGGCGTCCCGGCCTCGACGTCGATGACCGCCGTCGGCGCCATCGCCGGGCTGGGCGTCGCCTCCGGGACGCTGAACTGGGCGGTGATGGGGGAGATCGTCACCTGGTGGGTCGTCGCCCCGATCATCGGCTTCTGGGTCTCCGGGGTGATCGGCCGGTATCTCTACCCGGCGATCAACCGTCGCGTCGCGGTCGACAGCAGCGAGGGGCCGCTACTGGAACTCGACCGGTCGGGCGCGGTTCCGGTCCCACGGACCGGTCCCAACACCACCCACCGGGAGGTCGCGGGCGCGGCCGTCGTCGTCGGGATCGGCTGCCTGATGGCCTTCTCCTCGGGTACCTCGAACATCGCCAACGCCGTCGCGCCCCTCTTCGCGGTCGGGGTGGAACTGAACCTGCTCATCCTGCTCGGCGGGGCCGCGGTCGCGGTCGGTGCCTTCACGATCGCCCGCCGGACGCTGGACACGCTGGGCAACGACATCACCGACCTCCCGCTGACCGCCGCGATCGTCGTCGCCGTGGTCTCCTCGACCATCGTGGTCGCGCTGTCGGCGATCGGCATCCCCGCCTCCTTCGTCATCATCGCCACGATGTCGATCGTCGGCTTGGGCTGGGGCCGGGCGACCCGGTCGACGACGGTCTCGGAGGGGGTCCGCGGCGAGGAACAGCCGGCGGTGTCGGTGGGCGCGCTCACCGCCGAGGAGCCCGGCGAGGAGGTGCCCGACATCGGCGAGGAGGACCCGGAGGACCTGCCCGAGACCGCAGACCTGTTCGACCCCTCGACGACCGGCCGCGTCATCGTGATGCAGAACGTCGTCCCGCTGCTGTCGACGGTCGGCGCGCTGGTGACGTTCTTGGTGCTGTTCAGCGTGCTGTGAGGGGTGGCCCGCTGGGGCGCGGTCCGGGCCTGTCGGGGACGGGTCGCCAGACCCGCCGGCCGGCGTTTTACGGGCCTTCCCCCCGAGGAGCGTGTATGGGCGTGCTCAAATCCGTCGGCCGAGTGGTACTGGTACTCGCGGTCGCCGCCGTCGCGGCTGCCGCAGGTTGGGTCCTCTTTCTGGCGTACCCCGTCGACCTGACCGACCTGTTCGGGGTCGTCCTCGCACTCGGGGTCGCCGCCGCCGGGCTCCGAACCGGCGCGAACCTCGCCGGCTCGCTGTTTCCCGACTACAACGTCGCCGAAGTCGCGGTGGAGGGGCCGATCACCCGCGACGGCGGCGGGAGCGCGGTCCCGCCCTCCCCGGGCGGCGCCGGCGCCGACGACATCGTCGAGCAGATCGAGCGGGCCGACGAGGACGGAAACGCCGAGGCGCTGCTGGTGAAGCTGAACACGCCCGGCGGGGCAGTCGTCCCCAGCCAGGACATCCGGCTGGCCGCCGAGCGCTTCGACGGTCCGACGGTCGCCTACGCGACCGACACCTGCGCCAGCGGCGGCTATCTGGTCGCGGCGGGCTGTGACGAACTCTGGGCCCGGGAGGGGAGCATCGTCGGCTCGGTCGGCGTCATCGGCTCGCGGGTCAACGTCGCCGACCTGGCCGACCGGCTCGGCGTGAGCTACGAGCGACTCACCGCCGGCCGGTTCAAGGATGCCGGCACCCCGCTGAAGGAGTTCGAGGAGGCGGAACGCGAGTACCTCCAGGGGCTGGTCGACGACTACTACGACCAGTTCGTCGGCGACGTGGTCGAGGGACGCGCGCTCGAGGAGGAGACGGTCCGGGACACCGAGGCCCGGGTCTACCTGGGCAGCGAGGCCGCCGAGATGGGACTGGTAGACCAACTCGGCACCCGCGAGGACGTCGAAGAGTACGTCGGCGAGCGGATCGGCGCCGAGGTCGTCGTCGAGGAGTTCGAACCCCAGCAGGGGCTGGCCGACCGCCTCCGGACCGGCGCCCAGCGCGTGGCCTACGCCTTCGGGGCCGGGCTCACGGGACGGCTGACCGGCGACGGACGCTTTCGCTTCGAGTGACCGGGGCCCGGCTCGCGACGCCGGCCGCCACCAGGT
>JAZKSZ010000024.1:0-16720 GCA_036625795.1 Haloarculaceae archaeon | reverse complement strand
GTCCGCGTTCCGGCGGACGACCTGCGGCCCGGTCTTCGTATCGTGTTTCCACCGAACAGAGATGTGTACGTCAAGAACAGCAAGAGACTCTCTATCTGTTAGTGTCGTCACGTTCAGCGTCTGCACGGTACTTCCTGACCGCTGGCGGTAGTACGACGAGGCTGAGCGGCGGTCGAAGCACGTGCTGTCCAGAGCTGCGTGGCACGCGGCAGTCACGGGTCGTCTGTCCGTTCGTCTCGTCCCCCCGAATCGGGAGTCTACCGTCTCGTGCGATTGCGGCCGACGCCACGACTCACAGGTCGAGCACCCGTTTGTTGTCGGCGGCGGCGAGCGCGTACACGTCAGCGGTCACCGCCAGCGACGGGACGTACACCTGCGTATCCAACTCTTTTGTCTCGCCTTCCCGGATGAGACCCACGGGCAGATACGCTTCCTTTATTACCACCTCGTCGGTGTTCCGGAATCTGAGGAAGATCTCGGTCTTTACCTTATCCCCTCTGTTCTCGGCGCGGGCTTTGAACCGGGCTTTGGTGCTCTGGCGCTCTGTGACCGTGCACTCGTTCCCGTCTTCGTCGTAGAGGCTCCACTCCACCACGGAGAGGAAGTCGCTGGCGCTTCCCTCGATGTACTGAAACAGGCCGTCGCTGATGCGTTCGACCTCCGGCTCGATCGCTTCGCCCTTTGCAAGAACGGATAGTGGGTTCGCCATGGCGCGGAGGTCGCTTGCGATGGTGCTTCTGCTCGACGGTGAGGACTTGAGACGCTCGTACTCCTCGCGAAACTGTACGAACTCCTCCTGGGGTGACCCGTTGTAGTGCTCCTCGATCCGTTCGAGCTCTGCATCGAAATTGAGGACGGGAGGAAGCGGAAGATTGTCACCGTCGTTCCGGCTACGAACTGCGACCGAGTCGTCGGGCTCATCGACTTCCGTTGACTGTGCGTCGAACCCGCCGATGGCGTCGAGAGAGAGGCCGATAACGAGGCTGATGAGACCGACCCCGAGGACGAACCCGTTCAGAATGAGCGCGATAATACCGTCGAAGACCAGCTGAAAGACCGCGCCGAACGCGATGCTGACAGCCCCGACGAACAGGGCGAACGCCGCAAAGTTATCAGTGAGCTGTGATGGACTGTCTGCTCCGTCCTCGGCCACACTGTCACGCGACTCCTGTGGCGTTGCTTGGTCTGCCATCGGACTCACTCCACGGTCTCGGCTGCCCCGTACAGGACTGTCATGAGGTGAGACACCCACAGTCCCGCAGTGATTCCAAACGCGACCGATGCAAGCACAGCCCGGGGTACCTCACCGAGCGGTGAAACGGCCGACAGAATGGACACGGACCCAAATATGAACATGAGACCGTACTGTAACTGTTCCACCTGGCCGAGTGAACTAAATCTGTTGAGCATGCTTTTAGTTTCTTTCACCACGACAAGGTTAAGGGTTCATCGGTCGTGGTTTTTCGTCTATCCGTGCCCTCACTCCTCTACCGGTTCGCGGTCGGGCCCAGGTCTCGGAGCAGTAGTGGGCCCCTGTTGTGTGTTTACTACACCTCTAACCGGTTTGTGCGACCCGGGTCAGCCCTCAGACCAGCCCCTCGCGGGCGCGGAGGTCGTGTCGGCGGACCTTTCCTGTGGTCGTTCGGGGCAGCTCGTCGACGAACTCCAGTTCCCGGGGGTACTCGTACTTCGCCAGCCGCTCCTTGACGTAGGACTGTAACTCCTCGCGGAGCGCGTCGCTCTCCTCGGCGTCGGGACCCAGGGAGACGAACGCCTTGGGGACCTCGCCGCGGGTCTCGTCGGGGACGCCGATGACGCCCGCGTCAGCCACGGCCTCGTGGCCGGCCAGCGTTTCCTCGACCTCGACGGGCCCCATCTTGTAGCCCGAGGAGATGATCACGTCGTCCCGGCGGCTGTGGAAGGAAAACCAGCCGTCTTCGTCGACCGTCCCCAGGTCCTCGCTGCGGAGCCAGCCGTCCTGGACCTTCCGGGCGGTCTGTTCGGGGCGGTTCCAGTATTCGATGAAGGGCATCGGGTCGTCGCCGTCGTACCGCAATGCGATCTCCCCGACCTCGCCCGGCCCCAGCTCCTCGCCGGTTTCCGGGTCCTGGATCCGGACCTCGTGGCCGGGGACGGCCTTCCCCATCTTCCCCGGCTGGTGGTCGAGGCCGAGGGCACTGCAATCGGAGATGAAGATCAGCGCCTCCGTCTGGCCGTACACTTCGTGGATGTCGGCGTGCTCGAAGGTGTCGGTCACCTGCTCGGCCACCTCCGCGCTCAGCGACTCGCCGCCCTGGACGACCATCCGCATGGAACTGGTGTCGTAGCTGTCGCGGTCGGGAACCTGCATCATCATCCGCAACAGCGTCGCCGGCCCGCCTGCGAAGGTGACGTCGTACTCCTCGATGAGCCGGTACTCCCGCGCAGGGTCGAACTCGTTTTCGGCGTGGGCGACGACCGGCGTCCCGAAGTACAGCGCCGAGAGGATCCCCAGGTGCAGCGACCCGATCCACGACCACTCGACGGCGATCCTGGCGACGTCCTCGTCCCTGATCTCGAGGTTGTTCCCGCCCATCAGGATCCCGGGCAACCCGCCCAGCAGGCTCTGGTGGGGCAGGACGACACCCTTTGGCTCGCCGGTGGTGCCGGAGGTGTAGATGATGAAAGCCGGGTCGTCGGGCGCCGTCGTCGCGGTCTCGAAGGTCGTCGACCGTCCCCCGACGGCGTCCGCGAACCGCCTCTCGCCCTCCTGGGGGTCAGCCCCGCCTACCGTCAGGACGGTCTCCAGGTCCGGGCAGTTCTCGCGCACCGTTCGGAGCACATCCAGGCTGACCGCGTCCGCGACGTAGGCGACCGTCCCGCTGTCCCGCAGCCGGAACCCCATCCCCTCGGGGCCGAGCAGGATGCTCAGCGGGACCGATATCGCCCCGAGCTTCCAGGTCGCGATGTGGGTTGCGAGGTTTTCGACGCGCTGTGTGCCGTTGACCGCGACACGGTCGCCGGCACCCACACCGCGGTCGGCCAGATAGTTCGCCAGCCGGTTCGCCATCGCCTCCACCTCCGCGAAGGTGTACTCCTGGCTGGTCCCGTCCTGCAGTTCGGCGTAGACTGCTGTTCGCTCGCCGTCGAGCGCTGCCCACCGGTCACAGACGTACGTCGCCGTGTTGAACTCCTCCGGGACCTCCCACTCGAAGGACTCCCGGAGCTGCTCGTAGCTGTCCCAGTCGGTCTCGTAGAGGTCGTGGTACGTGTCGAGCCGCGGCGTCACTTCCGCACGGTCTGTCATGGGTCGTGTCACCACAAACCACTATTCCGGAGAGGTACAAATCAGTATCCCCGACGGGCAGGTCCGGCGCGAGCAGCGCGCGGCGTGACCGGCCGGGAACCCACAACCCCTAATGTGAGGGGGCACCCACCGACGGCCGTGCTCGCCTCGTGGCCGGACCTGCTCCGCCTGCTCACCCTCCCGGCCTTCGCCTGGGTGGCCTACCGCGACGTCAGGACCCGCCGGGTCCCCAACCGGGCCTGGTACCCGCTCGCGGCGCTCGCAGTCCTCTTACTCGCCTGGGAACTCGGCCCCGTGCTCCTCTCGGGCCCGGAGACGCTCACCGAGCGCCGGCTGCTGCTCGGGACCGCGCTGAGCGTCGGCATCGTCGTCCCGCTGTCGTACGCCTTCTGGCTGGTCGGCGGCTTCGGCGGCGCCGACGCCAAGGCCTTCTTCGTCGTCGCGCTGCTCTTTCCCACCTACCCCCACTACGCCCTCTGGGAACTCGGTGTGGCGTGGCTCCCCTCCCAGCTACCGGTCGTCCGGACGACGCTTGGCGTCTTCTCGCTGACGGTCCTCTCGAACACCGTGCTGGCCGGCGTCGTCTACCCGTTCGCCCTCGCGGCCCGCAACGCGGTCGCCGGCCGGCTCTCGCCCGCGATGTTCGTCGCCAGGCCCGTCGCCCCCGTCGACACCGTCCGGGAGTACGGTACCATGCTCCACTTCGACGACCGCCGCCTCCGGGACGTGCGCTCGCTGTCCGGCCTGCGCGCGTACGTCTCCTACCGGGGGCTGGACCTGGACGCGCTGCGGATGTACCTGCAGTACCGCGGCCTGCGGATCGAGGAACTCCGCGCGGACCCCGACCGGTACCGCGACCCCGCGAGCCTGCCCGACGAGCCCAACGACCCCGGCGGCGGCGTGGTGACCGACGGGGGCGACCCGGACGCGGCCCCGGCTCCCGAGATGGAGGCGGGAACGAGCGAGTCCGGGGGCGAGGACGCTACCGACGCTCATGACGACCCCTGGGGTGCCGAGCGATTTCTCGAGGATATCGAGGGGTCGGCCTACGGAACCACGCCCGCGGACCTCAGGAAGGGGCTGGACGCGCTCGTCTCCGAGGAGACCGTCTGGGTCTCGCCGGGCATCCCCTTTCTCGTCCCGCTGTTCGCCGGCCTGGTCGTCTCGCTGACGCTCGGGGACGTGCTCTTTGCGCTGTTGGGACTGCTGGGGCTGGTGTGAGTGGCGTCGGTGTGGGTCGCGTGAGCCCCGCACCGGCGCTGGCCGGGGCGGCCGCGAGGACAAGACCTATCCACGGTCACGACCGACTCCGCGTATGAGCGACGCCGCCGACACCGCCGGGGACGCCGCCCCGGTGGACCTGGCCTTCGACGAGCAAGAGCGCATCCCCGCCGTCGCCCAGGACGCCGACTCCGGCGAGGTGTTGATGCTCGCCTACGTCACCGAGGAGGCGCTGGCCCGGACCCGCGAGACCGGGCTGGCCCACTACTACTCCCGCAGCCGCGAGGCACTCTGGCAGAAAGGCGAGTCGAGCGGCCACGTCCAGCGCGTCGAGGAGGTACGCGTCGATTGCGACGGCGACGCCCTGCTGTACCTGGTCGACCAGGAGGGCGGGGCCTGTCACACCGGCTTCGCGTCGTGTTTCCACCGCACCGTCGACGGCGAGGTCGTCGGCGAGCGCGTCTTCGACCCCGATGACGTCTACGAGTGACGCCGGCCGCGGCACGAGCACCGGGGACGGCGAGGGCCTCGTGGCGGAACTCGCGGCTGCCGAGGAGCGCCTCGAGGCCGCCGAGGCAGCCGTCGCCGAGTTCGGCGAGGCGGAACTCGACCGGCTGGCGGCGGCCCACGACGAGTTCACGGGACTGCTCGACCGCTACGAGGAGCCCGCAACCGGCGACGGCGACTTCCAGCAGTTCATCGAGTTCCAGGAGAACGTCGCCGGATTCGTCGACCGGCTCGACGAGGGCCTGCTGCTGTACGAGGTCTTCGAGGAGTGTGACGAGTACCTCCAGCAACGCCGGCTCACCGAGGGGGACTTCGCCCACGTCCGCGAGCAACTCGAGCCGGTCGCGGACCTTGCGGCCCGCCTCGAGGAACGCGACGAGGCCCGCGAGGCCTACCGGAGCGCCCGGACCCGCATCAAGCAGCGCCGCCGCGAGCTCGCCGACCGGGTCGCCGACCTCGAACGTCTCCGTGACCTGGGCGAGGCCGACCTCGACGCCCCCACCGAGCGGCTGCGCGAGCCCGTCGAGACCTACAACGAGCAGGTACGGGAAGGCTTCGAGGGCTTCCGCCGCGAGACACCGGCCCGGGACGTCCTGGACACGCTGGCGGACCTGGCGGCCATCCCGCTGGTCACCTACGAGGCCCCGCCCGCGGACCTCCACGCCTACGTCCGCGACCACGAGGCCGGCACGGAATCCGTCGAGCAGCTCCTCGAGTACGCCGACTACTCCCGCTCGAAGCTGGCCCACTACGTCGCCGACCCGGACGCGCTCAAGCGGTCGGTCGCCACCAGACGGACCTACCTCCGGCGGCTCGACGCTGGCCCGCTGACCGTCGACTGGCCGCCGCCCCAGGCGGACGTGTTACGCTACCGCTGCCGGGAACTGACCGGCGCCGTGAACCGCATCGCGCCCGACGCCGTGGCCGCCCTGCGGGCGGTCCGGCGGCTCCCCCGTGAGACCGACTACGAGCGCCTCCGGACGGCCGCCGTCGCGCGCGCGGAACTGTCACCGGAAGAGCGCGAGCGGGTCCGGTCGGGCGCGGTCGAAACGGAGCTGGAGCGGGCCCGCGAACAGCGGGCACGGCTCGGCGAGGCCCTGGAGACCCACCCCTCGCGGTGAGCGGACCCGCCCGGTTCTCCGCTCCTCCCGGCACTGGCCCCGTCAGGCCGCCTCGAGCGCGTCCAGAAACAGGTCTGCGAGCGCCCGGGCCCGGTCGGGGTCGCGGGCCTCGGCGTACACCCGCACGACGGGCTCGGTCCCACTGGGACGGGCGAGCACCCAGCCGTCGGCAAACTCCAGGCGGTAGCCGTCGGTCGTGTCCAGGCTGGCGTCGGCGCCCTCGGCGACCGTCTCGACCGCCTCCAGCAGCGCCGCCCGCTCGTCCCCGCCGTCGTAGGCGACCTTCTTGCGGACGTTGTGGTAGCCGTCGTAGTCGGCGACGACCCGGCTCGCGGGCCGCTCGGCCACCAGTTCCAGGAAGCGGGCGGCGGTGTACGCGCCGTCCCGGGCCACCCGGTAGTCCGGGAAGAGTATCCCGCCGTTGCCCTCGCCGGCGACGGGCACCGACCCGCCCCCCGCGGCGATGTCGCGGATGGCCGTGATGATGTGGGTGCTGCCGATGGGGGTCGTCCGCAGTCTGGCGCCCGCTGCCTCCGCCACGTCGACGAGCCGCTGGGAGGCGTTGACCGCCGAGACGACGACGTCGCCCTCCCCGAGTTCGGCCGCAGCGAGCGCCGCCAGCGAGGCGTCCCCCGCGACCATCTCGCCGCGCTCGTCGACGAAGATGGCCCGGTCGGCGTCGCCGTCGTGCGCGATGCCGAGGTCGGCGTCGGTCGTCCGGACGAGCCGCCGGAGGTCGCCCAGGTTCGCCGCCACCGGCTCGGGGTCCCGGCCCGGGAACCGGCCGTCGGGCTGGGCGTTGACCGTCAGCACCTCACAGCCGAGTTCGCGAAACAGCCGCGGGCTGGTGACCGAACCTGCCCCGTGACCGGGGTCCAGCGCGACGGTCAGGCCGGCGTCGGCGACCCGCTCGCGGTCGACCGCCTCAACCACACCCTCGCGGTACTGTCGGGCCGCCCCCTCGACCTCCCGGGTCTCGCCGGCGGCCTCCCAGCCAGCCAGGGGGGCGTCGCCGACCCGCGCCTCGACGGCCTCCAGGCGGTCGCGGGTCAGCTCGACGCCGGTCGCTCCCACCAGTTTGACCCCGTTGTACTCCGGTGGGTTGTGGGAGGCGGTGACCATCACGCCCGGCACGCCCTCGCGCTCGCAGTAGGCCTGGAGGGCGGGGGTAGGGACGACCCCCAGCCGGTCGACGTCACAGCCCACGCTCGCCAGTCCCGCGGCGACGCTGTCGACGAACAGTGGGCCGGTCGTTCGGGTATCGCGGGCGACGGCCACGCGGGCGGCGTCGAAGACCCGGCCGGCGGCCTGTGCGACCCCCAGCGCGTCGGCGGGGGTCAGTTCCGCGAGCGCACGCGCCCGGACCCCGCTCGACCCGAACAGCTCCATTCAGGCTCACCTCGGGGGCCGGCCAGTATAGTGGTTGTGGACCGCGGCCGGGAGCCGGTCGACGCCGGCAGTAACACCGGCACCGCTCACCCCGTCACGGCGTGTGACGGACCCGTGCGGGACGCGCCAGACCGGCAGGGACTTGTCCCCACCCGCCCTGCCCGCGGACATGCCCGACACCGACGCCATCGTCGCCGCGCTCCGGGCCGCCGACGCCGTCCGCTTCGGCGAGTTCGAGCTCTCGCACGGCGGCACCAGCGACTACTACGTCGACAAGTACCTCTTCGAGACCGCCCCGGACTGCCTCGAACTGCTCGCGGAGGCCTTCGCCGCCCGGGTCGGCGACACCAAGCTGGCGGGGGTCGCCCTCGGCGCGGTGCCGCTGGTCGCGGCCACCAGCGTCGCCACCGGCAACCCCTACGTCATCGCCCGCAAGCAGGCCAAGGAGTACGGGACGGGCAACCGGATCGAGGGCCGGCTGCGCGAGGGTGAGGAAGTCCTGGTCATCGAGGACATCGCCACTACCGGCCAGAGCGCCGCCGACGCCGTCGAGGCGCTCCGGGCGGCCGGGGCCGTCGTCGAGCGGGTGCTCGTCGTCGTTGACCGGCAGGAGGGCGCCCGCGAGCACCTCGCCGACCACGGCGTGGAACTGGAGGCGCTCGTCACTGCCTCGGACCTGCTGGACAGCCGGTAGGCAGTCGCGGCGGAACACCGCGTGGCGGGACACCGACTGTACCGCCCGCGCACACCACCGTCCGCTTCTTGTACCTCCAGCCCCAATCGGCGGCGATGGCAGATCTCGAACTGTACGAACTCGACGGCTGTCCGTACTGTGTGAAAGTGAAGCGAAAGCTCGACGAGCTGGAGCTGGCGTACGACTCCCACATGGTACCCCGGAGCCACGACGAGCGCACCGAGGTGAAGGAGGTCAGCGGACAGACCGGCGTCCCGGTCCTCGTGGACAACGAGCACGGGATCGAGGGGATGCCCGAGTCCGACGACATCGTCGAGTACCTCGAGGAGACCTACGGCCAGCGGGCCAACGCCTGAGCGCCTAATTTTCACGGCGGTTCGCGGTTGTCGGCCCTCGACAGCGGGACCTGTCGCTGGCGGATCGAAGGGACGTTCGCGGCGAACGCGCGCCTGTGACCGCGGGCCGCTACGCGGTCGTCTCCTCGTCGGCCCGTTCCATGATGAGGTCCCGGAGTTCGATCCGGTCCTCGATGTCGGCCATCTCCGTCTCCTCGATGAGCGCCGTGCCGTCGACGGCGTCTCGGGGGGCGTCCTCCACGACGTAGACGCTGGTCGTCCGGGTGACGCGGCCCACCGAGGACATGATCCGGGCGCGCTTCTCGGCGGTCTTGGTGAACTCCGAGTGGCCGGTGAGCACCCGGTCCTCGCGCTCCTCCTCGTCCTCGCTGACGGTCTTGAATGGCGCCCGGTCGGTCGGGTGGACGTCGTAGCCCACCCGGGTCAGCACCGCGACGATGGGCTCGTCGTCGGGGTCGACTTCGGGGTCCTCGGGCGTCCCCTCCTCGTCGCGGACCTCCTCGGCACCCTCGAGCACGCTCACCGGCGAGGTCAGGGGGGCGTCGAACAGCTCCTCCAGCTGGGCGGCCACCTCGACGCTCGCGTCCATGCCGTCCTCGTACTTCGAGACGGTCCGGCGGGAGACGCCCAGTTCCTGGGCGAGTTGCCCGAGCGACCAGTCCTGCTCCTCGCGGGCGTCGGCGAGCACCTCGCTGTCGATGTTGACGTAGAGGCCCCCGGGCGCGGCGTAGATCAGCGGCGGCACCTCCTCGACGAACAGGTCCATGGCGGTGTCCGGCGCCAGCACCGGCACGCCGTGACGGAAGTAAACCACGCCGGGCTTGAGCTGCTCGTCGCGGGTGCGCAACCCGACCACCAGCGGCGTCGCGCGCAGGTACTCCCCGAGCCGGCGCATCTCCGCGCCCGTCTCCGCGTCCAGGGCGTCGATGTTGCCCAGGATCTTCACGAGCAGCGTGTCCCGACCCCGGCGGGCCGCCACGTCGAAGCTCTTGGGCCGGATCGCACACCGCTCGCTGACGAGGAATCCGGCGTCCTCGAGCATGGCCGTGACGTTATCCACGAGTGCGGAGCGGGACATGATCCTTCAGAGACTGTAGACGATTCCGGTACTTATCGTTTGTGCCGCCGGTTCTCCCCGTGTCCGGCGATCGACGGCACCTGTCGTTCTGCAGTCAGGTCCGGGCTGGTCCCGGCCTCGCGGGCGTCGAAAGGCGCTTGTAGCTCTCCGGCCAACCCCCGGACGTGACCGTCATCGGGCTGGACGACACCGACTCCCGCGAACTCGGGATGTGCACGACCTACGTCGCCAGCCGGCTGGCCGGCGAGGTCGCGGCCGCCGGGGGGTCCGTCCGGCGGACCCTGCTCGTGCGGCTGAACCCCGCTGTCGAGCACAAGACCCGCGGGAACGCCGCACTCGCGGTCCACACCGACCTGCCAGCCGACGACGCCCTCGCTCTCGCCGACGGCCTCCTCGACCTCGCTGCCGACGACCCCAAAACGAACCCGGGCGTGGCCGTGGCCGACTGCGAACCCGGCGCGGTCCCGGCCGCAGTGGCCGACTTCTCCCGGGCGACCGTCCGTGACTACCACGACCCCGACGACGCCCGCGCGCTCGCCCGCGCACATGGTCTCGACACGCTCGAACGCGGCACCGGCCGCGGGGTCGTGGGTGCGCTCGCGGCCGTCGGCGCCTCCCGCGCGTTCGAGGAGTGGACCTACGAGACCATCGCCTACCGCGAGCGCGAGCGGTGGGGGACCGAGCGCGACGTCGACCGGGAGGCAGTCTTCGCCGCAGCGGCCGAGGCGTACCCTGCGGTCTGGGACACCGTCGACCGCGCCGAGGGGACCGCCGTGTGCGTCCCCCGGACGCCCTGCCCCGTCCTCTATGGCATCCGCGGGGAGACCCCCGAGGCGACCCGGCGGGCCGCCCAGACCATCGAGAGCGAGCCGGTCGCCCGGACCCACACCTTCCTGACCAACCAGGGGACCGACGCCCACCTCCGGCCGGCCCGCGCCGGTCAGGTCGAGAACGGCCGCGCCTACCGCGTCGACGGCACGGTCGTCGATGGTCCGGAAACCGTCGAGGGAGGGCACGTCTTCCTGACGGTCCGTGACGACGCCGACCTGCGGTGCGCGGCGTTCGAACCCACGAAACGGTTCCGTGACCGGGTACGCGCGCTCCGGGCCGGCGACCGCGTCACCGTCTGTGGCGAAGCGAGCGAGGGAACGCTCAAACTCGAGAAGCTCGCGGTCCGCGACCTGACGACGACCGAACTGGTCACCCCCGACTGCCCCGACTGCGGTCGGTCGATGGAGTCCGCCGGCCGCGGGCAGGGGTACCGCTGCCGGGACTGCGGAACCGCTGCCGACGGGAAGGTCGAGCGACCCGTCGAGCGGGAACTCGAGGAGGGATGGTACGAGGTCCCGCCGGTCGCGCGTCGACACATCGCCAAACCCCTCGTTCGCGGCGGGTTCGACGCCCCCACCCACCCCGAACGGTAGTCGAACGAGCGGCGTCGGGCCACCGACTCGGCTGACTGACTCAGGCCTTCAGCCCGCTGCCCGTCAGGACGACGCAGACGTCCTCGTCCTCGCGGATGGCGCCGGTCGCCCGGAGCCGCTCCAGGGCCGCGGGCGCGACGGCGCAGGTCGGTTCGGTGTCGAAGCCCCGCTTCCGGAGGCGGCCGAGCGTCCGCCGGGTCGGCTCGGCGTCGATCGCCACGGCCTCGCCGTCGGTCTCCTCGATAGCGGCCAGTATCTGGGGGCGGCGGGCGGGCTCGCGGATCTGGATCCCGTCGGCGGCGTCGTTCTCGCCCGCGGCGGCCGCCTCGCCGTCGAGTGCCTCCACGACCGGCGCCGCGCCTGCGGCCTGTGCCCCCACGAGCCGGGGCACGTCGTCGGTCCAGCCCGCCGCTTCGAGTGCCCGGAAGCCCCGGTAGACACCCAGAAAGAGCGTGCCGTGACCCAGCGGCGTCACCACGACGTCGGGCACTGACCAGTCCCGCTGGGCCGCGAGTTCGAGCGCGCAGGTTGCGGTGCCGGCGAAGAAGGCGGGCTGCCAGGCGTGGCTGGCGTACCAGCCCTCTCCCCTCTCGACGCGCGCGATGCAGGCGTCAGTCACGTCCTGCCGGGTCCCCTCGACGCCCACGGCAGTTGCGCCCGTCCGCTCGATGGCCGCACGCTTGGCGGGCTTGGCCTCCGCCGGGACGAATATCTCGGCGTCCATCCCGGCGCGGGCGGCGTAGGTGGCGATGGCGTGGCCGGCGTTGCCGGAGGAGTCCTCCACCACGCGGTCGACCCCCAGCGTCTCGGCCAGCGAGAGGGTCACGGCGGCGCCGCGGTCCTTGAAACTGCCCGTCGGGAAGAGATAGTCCAGCTTGAACTCCGCGCCCCACTCTGGCGCGTCGACCAGCGGCGTCCACCCCTCGCCGAGCGTCACGCGCTCCTCGACCGGGAGGAAGTCGGCGAAGGCCCACAGCCCGCGGTCGCGGTCGAGCGCCGAGGGGGCGGGCGCTCCGCGCTCACTGCCCGGCCGCGGGGGGTCCGCGAAGTCGAGCGCGTGCCCACACGCACACCGCCAGGGGGCGTCGGCGGTCAGCGGGTACTCGCTCCCGCAGTCGCGGCACTCGTACATACCGGTAGACGGCTGTCGGGACACATGAGAACCGCGGTTCGAAAACGGACGAAACGAAACGCGAGCGGTGCGGGCAGCATCCGGCGGCCGCCGGTTCACTCGCCGCGACCGCAGGGAGCGGCGAGGTCGTTTTTCCCCACGTTTTTGCGACTGAGTGGTGCCGTAGCGCGGCGGAGCCGCGCGAGGCACCCGAGGGAGTAAAAAGTGGTCTTACATCGACATCGTCAGAGCGGAGCTCCGACGGTCCATGAAAATCGGGCGAGTGCCCGATTTTACATGGCGCCGCCCATGCCGCCCATGCCGCCCATGCCGCCGCCCATACCGCCCATGCCGCCGCCCATACCGCCGCCGGGGCCGCCGGGGGCGTCGTCCTCGTCGTCGTCGCCCTGGCCACCCTTCAGGTCGCCCGCGGCGATGACGTCGTCGATCCGGAGGATCATCACGGCGGCCTCCGTGGCGGATTCGACGGCCTGGGTCTTCACACGGAGGGGCTCGACGGCCTCCTCGGACATGTCAGAGACCTCGCCGGTGTAGGCGTTCAGGCCGACGGTGCTGTTGCCGCTGTCGTGCTCGGAGCGGAGCTCGACCAGCGAGTCGATGGGGTCGAGCCCGGCGTTCTCAGCGAGCGTGCGCGGGATGACGTCGATGGCGTCGGCGAAGGCCTCGATGGCCAGCTGCTCGCGGCCGCCGACGCTGTCGGCGTAGTCACGCAGACCGAGCGAGAGCAGAGTCTCGGGGGAGCCGCCGCCGGGGAGGACCTTGCCGTCCTCCAGGGTAGCGGAGACGACGCCCAGCGCGTCCTCGATGGCGCGCTCGACCTCGTCGACGACGTGCTCGGTGCCACCACGGAGGATGAGCGTGACGGCCTTGGCGTCCTCGACTTCCTCGACGAAGATCTTCTCGTCGCCCGCCAGGTCCTTCTCGGTGACCGAGCCCGCAAAGCCGAGATCCTCGGCGGTGATGTCCTCGATGCTGGAGACGACGCGGCCGCCGGTCGCCCGGGCCAGCGCCTCGATGTCCGAGCTCTTCGCGCGGCGGACCGCCAGGATACCCTCCTGGGCGAGGTAGTGCTGGGCCATGTCGTCGATGCCCTTCTGGCAGAAGACCACGTCGGCGCCGGCGTCGGCGATGGCGTCGACCATCTCCTGGAGCTGCTGTTCCTCCTGGTCGATGAACTCCTGGAGCTGGTCGGGGTCGGTGACGTTGACCTCGGTGTCGAGTTCGGTCTCGGGGACCTCGATCGCCGTGTCCAGGAGGGCGATGTCCGCGTCCTCCTTGAAGTGAGGCATGTTGTCGTGGACGCGGGACTTGTCGATGATGACGCCCTCGACGAGCTCGGACTCGTCGATGGAGCCGCCGACGACGGTCTCGACTTTCACGTTGTCCGTGTCGACGCCCTCCTCGTCGGCGACCGACTGGACGGCGCGCACGACCAGTTCCGCGAGCGTGTCCTTGGCGCTCTCGGCGCCCTTGCCGGTCATGGCCGTCGCCGCGACGTGCTCGAGGGTCTCGTTGTCGTCGGCCTCGACGTCGATGGAGTTCTCCTCGAGCAGCTCCTTGGCGTGCTCGGCGGCCTGGCGGTAGCCCTGCGCGAGGATGGTGGCGTGGATGTCCTGGTCGAGCAGGTCCTCGGCCTTCGAGAGGAGTTCGCCCGCGATGACGACCGCCGTCGTGGTGCCGTCGCCGACCTCGTCCTCCTGGGTCTGGGCGACCTCGACGATCATGTTCGCGGCGGGGTGCTCGATGTCCATCTCGTCGAGGATGGTGACGCCGTCGTTGGTGACGACGACGCTGCCCGCGTCGTCGACGAGCATTTTGTCCATCCCTTTCGGGCCGAGTGTGGTCCGGACCGCCTCCGCGACGGCCTTCCCGGCCGTGATGTTCATCGACTGTGCGTCCTTGCCCGAGGTCCGCTGGGAGTCCTCGGAAAGTACGATGAGGGGCTGGTTACCCATCTGCTGAGCCATAGTCAAGAGGATGATTGTCTGTGGTTCTATATAAGCTTTTCTTTGAACGCCGACGCGAGCCCCGACCGGGGGCACGAATGCGAGGTGTGACAACGAGTGGCGCGCGCTTATTTAAGTACATCTCCCGGCCCCGAACCGCTCATGACCGCTCGTGTCGACGGGCCTACATGGTCGATACCGCCCGCTCCGCCGCCTCGCTGGACCGCGGGGACCTCCCGACGGTGCTCGCGGCCGTCGTGGGCGTCAACGTCGTCGGCGCGGCCCCGGCGGTGCTCGCCGGCCCCGACTCGGCGTGGTTCCGCTCGCTCGTCAGACCCGCCGTCTACCCGCCCCCGTGGGCCTTCGGGGTGGTCTGGACGGCCCTGTTCACGCTGCTCGGCGTGGCGGTGGCGCTGGTCTGGCTTTCCGGCCCCGGGCGCCGCCCGGTGCGGGTCGCGCTCGGCGTCTTCGTCGCCCAGATGGCGCTGAACGTCGCGTGGACGCCGGCGTTTTTCGCCCTCGAGGACCTCGCGCTCGGGCTCGTGGTCATCGCCGCGCTGTGGCCGCTGGTCGCCGCCACGCTGTGGGCCTTCGCCCGCGTCGACCGCCGGGCCGCCGCGCTGGTGGTGCCCTACCTCCTGTGGGTGAGCTTCGCCGCGTTCCTGAACTACCGGTTTCTGGTCCTGAACTGACTTGTTCCGGTGCTGAACTGACCTGCCGCGCGCGGGCGAGGACCTACCCGGACTCCGGCACCGGCTCGTCCGCACCACGGCCGCGGACCGCCAGCCCGACCCCGAGCACGACACCACCGACCCCGGCAGCCAGCGCGGCGGCGCCGAAGACACCCCGGACGCCAGCCACCGGGACGACCAGTCCGAACGCGAGCGGGGAGAGAAACTGCCCCAGGTAGCCCGCGGAGGCGATGTAGGAGGCGAGACTCCCCTGGCGGTCGCGCGGCGCCAGCGCCTCGACCCACGCGAACGCCGAGGGGAAGACTAGCCCGGTCCCGACCCCGAGCGCGAGTACCGGGCCGCCGGCGGCGAGCGGCCCCCCGGCGGCGGCCGCGACGCCGAAGCCGGCGACCCACAGCCCGAAGGCCGCCAGCACGAGCCGGTGGCGACCGAACCGGCCCACCAGCCGGTCGTAGGCCGCCGCCGTCACCGCCGAGGCAGCGCCGTTGGCCGCGAGGTACAGCCCCACCGACAGCGTCGAAGTGACTCCGAGTTCGGCGAGCAGCTGTGGGTAGTACACCACGACCACGTACAGAAAGAGGTTGGCGCCGAAGTACAGCAGGTAGACCGCCGGGATCGCCGGCAGCCGGCGGAAGACAGCCAGAAGCTCCCGGACCTGCTTGCCGAGCCCCGGGCGCGTGTCGGTCGCCCCACGGCGCCCGGCCGTCCCCCGGTCGGTCGCGGGGATCGCCACGAGCGCCACCAGCCCCAGCGGCAGGGCGGCCAGGTACACGCCGAAGGGGGCGTGCCAGGAGACGGTCCCCAGCGCCCCGCCGACAAGCGGCCAGACGGCCGCACCGAGGCTGTTCGCGCTGCTGCGCAGCCCCAGCGCGCGGTCCATCCGGCGCCCCCGGTAGAGGGTGTAGATGAGGACCGTCACCCCGGTGTAGACGAGCGCGACCCCGACCCCGAGGACGACCCGCGACGCCAGGAGGGCGCCGAAGGAGTCGACGACGAGGCCGGCCCCGCCGCCGACCCCGTACAGCCCCAGCCCCAGCAGGTAGGGGCGGCGCGGCCCGACGCGGTCGATGAGCGCGCCGGCGAGCGGGCTGGCGACCACGATGACGACTCCGTGAGTCGTGATGATCAACCCCGCCAGCGACCCCGAGACGCCGACTCCGATCCCGATCTGGCGGACGACCGGCCCGATGACCGCACCGGCCATCACCGTCAGCGTCGCCGACGCGAGGATGACCGCGAGGGTGAGCCGTGCCGGGGACGACGAACCGGAGCGACCGCCGGCTGTCTCTCCGCGCGCATCCGTACCCGTGCCGACGTCCGTTCCCGCGTTCGCGTCCGACGTCGACGTCACCGCTTCCCTCGTGCTGTCGCCGTCTGATCCGTCTGCAGGGGCTGTCCGACCCGATGCGTCTCAGTCCGGCGGGTCGCTGTCACGGCTTCGGTCCGGCGCGGTTCAGCCGGTGAACTGGTGATACTCCAGCCCGCGGTGTTTCAGCTCGTTGCGCCTGCGCTCGAGGAAGGAGTAGACCGCGCCGTGGGGGGCGCCGTCCAGCAGCATCTCGGCGGCCTCCCGGACGGCGTCGACCTGGCGCGGGCCGCCGATGACTGCGAGCGTCGTGCCGTAGATGACGACCGAGGCACCCGTCAGCTCCTGCATCAGCTCGCGGGTCCGGCCGTCCTCGCCGATGAGCCGCCCCTTCTGGCGGCGCAGGTCGTTCTTGTTCCGGGAGGCGGCCTCGATGTCGACGATATCGAACATCATCATGTCGTCTTCGAGTAGCCGCAGCGCGTCCTCCGGGGCGAACCCCCGGCCGATGGCCTTCACGATGTCGGGGGCCTTCAGCGCGGTGACGGGGTCCCCGACGGTCTCGATG
>JAZKSZ010000023.1:0-16900 GCA_036625795.1 Haloarculaceae archaeon | reverse complement strand
CAAGCGCCGCCGTGGGTCTGTACGACGCCTACCTCGCCGCCCGCCTCCGGCACAGCGACGCCGCCCTCCCCGAGACCGTCGCCGTCGTCCTCACCGAGCGGGACCTCCTCGACGGCGGGTACGGCACCCTCGAGGAGTTGCTCGGCTGGGCCATGGAGTTCGGCGCCGAGCGGGTGGTCGTCTACGTCAGCGTCCTCGACGAGGAGGCCGTCCCCCGGCTCCGGGAAGGGCTGGAGGCCGTCGACGCGCCGCAGCCGATGGCCGTCCGCGGTCCCGGGGACGACGAGCGCGCCGACGCCCCGATCCAGGTGAGCATCGGCCTGGGCGGCAAACACGAGTTCGCGACCGCGGTGCGACAGCTCGCCGAGGCAGTCGACGCTGACGAGCTCGATCCCGCGGAGATCGAGGAGGCGGACATCGAGGAGCACCTCGTCTTCCCGGTCGCCCCCGACCTGGTGGTCAAGACGGGTGACGAACGGCTCTCGGATTTCATGATCTGGCAGTCGGTCTACTCCGAACTCTACTTCACGGACGTGAACTGGCAGAACGTCCGCCGCCGGGACTACCTGCGGGCCCTCCGGGACTACCAGGACCGCCAGCGGCGGTTTGGCCGATAGGCCAAACGCCGAAGGGCGAGGACTTCGGTCCTCTCGGAACGTCGTCCGGCGGGCCGGATCACGTGGTGGCTGCGGGCAGAGCGAACCAGTTCGGTGGGACCTCCGGACCGGGAGAGCGAGCGCCGGAAGGGTTATTTCGGTTGGTGTGGCACGTTACCACATGTACAGCGTGTTGATGCCGATCGACAGCAGCGAGGCCCGGGGAGTCGCGCAGGCGAAAGCCGTCGAGGCACTCCCGAATGCTAGCCAGGACGTGGTGGTGACGCTGCTGTACGCGTTCGAAGACGACGACAGAGGAGGGGAGACCGCACCCCGGCAGATCCCGGGCGGAAGTGTCGCGTACGACCGGCTACAGGACGCGGGTATCGCCGTCGAGCAGGTCTCGCGGGTCGGCGACCCCGCTACGGAGATCCTCGGCGTGGCCGAGGAGATCGACGCCGACCACATCGTCCTCGGCGGACGCAAGCGCTCGCCGGCGAGGTCGCTGCTCTTTGGCAGCGTCACCCAGGCGGTGTTGCTCGACGCCGACCGCCCGGTCTCGGTCACCGGCGGGGAGAAGTGACACCCCCGGAGGGCGTGCCGACGGTAGCGGCTGAGCCGGGCTAGGAGTTGGTCCCGACACAAGCGGTAAGCCGGGGGGCGCCCACGTCCCGACGATGACCGAACCCACGGGCGCGTGGTCGCGAGCGGAGCTCGATGCCTTTCTGGACAGCGCGGTGGTCCCGATGCGGCTGGGCTGTCGCCGGCCCGACGGCGGGCTGTGGATGCTGTCGCTGTGGTACCGCCGCGAGGGCGAGCGGCTCCAGTGTGCGACCGGCGCCGACGCGGAGGTGGTGGAGTACCTGCGGGCCGACGGCGCGGCCGCCTTCGAGGTGTCGACGAACACGCCCCCCTACATGGGCGTCCGGGGCAACGGGACCGCGACGGTCGAACCCGACGAGGACAAGGCCGTGATCCGTGGTCTGGTCGAGCGGTATCTCGGCGGGACGGAGTCGGCGATGGCCCGCCGGCTACTCGCCGACGACCGCGAGGAGGTCCGGATCACCGTCGACCCCGAGCGGCTCTACACCTGGGATTTCACCGACCGGATGCGGGAGGTCAACGCCGGGACGCCCGCGGCGGCCGGCGACCCGGCGTCCCCGCGCCGGGAGTGAGCAACGAGGGGAGCGCAACGCCCTCTTCGAGCCGGGAGTGAGTCAGCCAGGAGTGAGTCAGCCAGGAGTGAGTCGGCCGGTCAGTCGGCCGGTCGGTCGACTTCCTCGGCGGTTTCGCGCTCGCCGCTCGGGAGGGCGTCGCGGAACCGCCGGAGCACCCGGCGGGCACGCGGCGCGTCGGCGTCGCCCCCGAGCGCCCGCACCAGCGCCAGCGCGCGGCGGGCCCGGGTGCGGCGCCAGGACTGTTCGCGGTGCTGGTAGGTCCGGATCCCGCGCAGGAAGTCGATCTTCCGGAACTCCGGCCAGTAGGGGGTACAGAAGTAGACCGCGGCCTCGTTGCCGTTGGCCTGCCAGGGCAGGAAGTTCGAGGTGCGTTCGTCGCCGCCCGTGCGGACGATGAGGTCGACATCGCGGGTCGGCCCCTCCGGTAGCGCCGCCTCGATGGCGTCGACGTCGACCGCGCTGGGGTCGCGCTCGCCGGCAGCCACCTCGCGAGCGATATCGCGGGCGGCGCCCAGAAGCTCCGCCCGGCCGCCGTAGGCGAGGGCGACGTTGAGGTGCAGCCGGTCGTACCCACAGGTCCGGCGTTCGGCGTAATCGATGGCTTCGCACACTCGCTCGGGGAGCCGGTCGCGGTCGCCGATAGCGCGGATCCGGACCTCCGCGTCGTGAACCCGGTCGGCGTCCGCGAACTCCCGGAGCTTCTCGGCGATCAGGTCGAAGAGGTGCTCGCGCTCCTCGGGAGGGCGCTCGAAGTTCTCCGTCGAGAAGGCGTAGAGGGTAACCTCCCGAATCCCGAGCTCGTCACACCAGTCGAGCAACTGTTCGGTGGTCTGGGCCCCCGCACGGTGGCCGTCCGCGGCGTCCCCGCCATTCCTATCGGCGTACCGACGGTTCCCGTCCTGGATGACCGCCACGTGGGAGGGCGTCTCGGAGAGTTCGGCCCGTAGCAGCCGTTCGTAGACCGCATCCGCAACCCGGCGAAGGCGTGGTCGCATCTGTCGGATACGCATTATGCATGGCGTATGAGTCTTGTGTTGTCGACTGGGCCGTCACGTTTTAATATGCAGACAACGACCTGTCAGGTGCAATGGCGACAGGTACGGTGGACTTCTTCAAGGAGTCCGGCGGTTACGGTTTCATCGAGACTGACGACGCGGACGAAGACGTGTTCTTCCACATGGAGGACGTCGGCGGCCCCGACCTCGAGGAGGGCCAGGAGGTCGAGTTCGACATCGAGCAGGCCGAGAAGGGCCCGCGCGCGACGAATCTCAAGCGACTGTAACTCCGGGAGTCGCCGGCTACGGGAGCCGGCGAGCGAGTGACACCGCGAGCGCCAGCGCCGTCTGGGTATTGGACAGCCGGTACTGGCACCGGGAACTGGGTCGGGCGTCCCGCGAGCAGCCGGCAACCGTGAGGTGTAAGCCCCGCGGCACGAAGAGACGGGTATGACCGATGCGAGCGCCGGGCGGCAGGACACGGACCTGGTCCAGCGGACCTGGCAACTGCTCCAGCCCGGGGAGGTCGACCTCAACGGGCTCATCGTCCACACGGAGTTCGACGGGAGCCAGGAGACCCAGATGCACCAGGCCACGCTGGAGGTCGGCGACTTCATCGCCGAGGCCGCGGGCCACGACCCGACGGACACGTACGTCGAGTCGGGCAATGACGACCCCGACTTTTCCTCGAACCAGCACCAGGGGTTGACCCTCGACGGCGAGGAGTTCGTCTGGGAGTGCCAGCAACTGCTCCGGGACGGCGCCTTCGACATCGTCTTCTACTACGAGGCAAGCGCCGACCACGAGGCGGTCCAGACGGCGGCCCGGGAGGCCGGCTACGAGGTGACCGGCGTCCGCGGCGACGCCGAGAGCCCGGGTGACGCCCTGGCGTGACGGGCGCCCTCCCCGGCCAGGTCGACGCCCGGCGGTGCCGCCGACGAACGGTTTAACCCCACAGAGCCACGAAATCCAGGGGATGATACCGTTGCTCCACGACTTCGCCGGCGAGCGCGTGCTCGTGTTCGGGGGCGGCTCCGTCGGTGAACGGAAGGCCCACCGGTTCGCCCGCGAGGCCGAGGTCGTGGTGCTCGCACCCGACTTCCCCGGGGAGTTCGGGGACGTCGACGGTACCGGGAGCCTCACGCTGGTCCGGGCCGCGCCCGGCCCCGAAGACGTAACCGGGTGGCTCGACCGGGTGGAGCCGGCGCTGGTCGTCGCCGCTACCGACGACCCGGCGGTGAACGGTGCCGTCGAGCGTGGGGCCGGGGAGCGGGGCGTGCTGGTGAACCGCGCCGACCAGTCACGGGCCAGCCGAACCAGGACCGAGCGGTCCCGGACCGATGGAACCGACAGGACCGGCGACGCGGCGGCGCCGGACGCCACCCGGGTGGTCGTCCCGGCGACGGTCCGGGACGGGCCCGTGGTGGCGAGCGTCGGGACCGGCGGCCGGGCGCCGGCCCTGTCGCGACGGCTCCGGCGGGACGTCGAGGAGGTTCTGGACGGGGCGGGCGAACTCGCGGAGCTGACCGCCGAGTTGCGCGCGGAACTGCGGGACAGACCGCAGAACGAGCGCCGAGCGGCCGTCCGGGCAGTCGTCGCGAGCGACGCCGTTTGGAAGGCTTTAGATACCCCCGACGACAACCTCCGGGAGACAGCAAGAGCCGTGATCTCAGACGTGACAGGTGACCCAGCATGACGTCGACGGGCACCATCGCCGGGGCGAGTATCTCCCACACGCGGGCGACGGTCGACCAACTCGAGGCGGCCGCAGCGCCCAGCCAGCGGGAAGCCGCGCTCGACCTGCTCGAGGCCGGCGCCGACGAGGCGTTCGTCCTCCAGACGTGCAACCGCGTCGAGGGGTATGTCGTCGCGGACACCGCCGAGGACGGACAGGCAGCCCTCGACGACCTGGTCGGGGATGCTCCTGCGGAGGTCGTGGACCGGATGGACCACACGGAAAGCCTGCGTCACCTGCTGCGAGTGGCCGCCGGGCTCGAATCCCTGGTGGTCGGCGAGGACCAGATCCTCGGCCAGGTCCGGGACGCCTACGAGGACGCCCGGGCCGTCGGCGGCATCGACACGATCCTCGAGGACGGCGTCACCAAGGCGATCCGCGTCGGCGAACGCGCCCGCACCGAGACGGCGATCAACGAGGGGGTTGTCTCGCTCGCCAGCGCGGCTGCCCGGCTCGCCGCGGAGGACGTCGACCTCGAAACCGCGACCGGGCTCGTCGTGGGGGCCGGCGAGATGGGGACGCTCGCGGCGAAGACACTGGCCGACCGGGTGGAGGAGCTGGTTGTCGCCAACCGGACCGTCCCCCACGCCGAACACGTGGCCGAGCAGGTCGAGCACGAGGCCGCCGCGGCGGTCGGGCTCGACGACCTGCCGGCGGCCGTGGCCCGGGCCGACCTGGTCGTGACGGCCACCGGCAGCGAGGACACCGTACTGGGCCGGGACGCGCTGACCGGGGCGGGCGAGACGTTCGTCGTCGACCTCGGCCAGCCCCGGGACGTCCCGCCGGCGGCCGCCGACGTGGCGGGCGCGACGGTGAAAGACCTCGACGCGCTGGAGGCGGTCACCGAACGGACCCGCCAGCAGCGCCAGCGGGCGGCTGCCCGCGTCGAGGAGATCATCGACGAGGAGTTCGAGCGGCTGCTCGCCGGCTACAAGCGCAAGCGCGCCGACCGGGTCATCTCCGCGATGTACGAGAGCGCCGAACGCGTCAAGGCGACTGAAATCGAGCGCGCCGCCCGGGAGGCCGACTTCGACGACGAACAGCGGGCGGCCGTCGAGGCGATGGCCGACGCTATCGTCTCCCAGCTCCTCGCCGCACCCACCAACAGCCTCCGGGACGCCGCCGAGGAGGACGACTGGTCGACGATCAACACCGCACTCCAGCTATTCGACCCCGATTTCGGGCCCGACGCCACCGAGCCGCCCGCCTTTGTCGAGGGGATGAGCCCCGACGAGATCCCCGAGGCCATGCGCGAGGAGATGCCCGCGGCCGTCCTCGACCAGCTCGAGGAGTAGGTGGCCCGACCCCTGGGAGGTGAAAGGTAGACTTTTTTCCCCGCTGTGCCAACGGCAGTTCATGACGTGTCCGACCTGCGGGAACGAGACGAGGAGCAGACTCGCGATCGTCGAACCGTCGGAGCTCGAGGAGGAGCGCGAGTACTGTCTCACCTGCGAGAAGTTCGTCGACGAGGACGCCAGGCCGCCGGAGGAGGAGCCCTGACCCGGCAACGCCGGGAGGGGACGCCTTTCGCCCCGTCCGGACCGCACGCGTAGCCGGAGATGCCGCGGTCCGCGGTCGACGCAGCCACCCTCAGTCGACCGGTGCACCGGGTAACCTCCACCTCCGTCCCATATTTACCGGTCTCGCCGCAGGTTGGCGCATGGATACCGAGCTCGGGCCACGCGGCGCCGAAACGGTGTGTCAGACCTGCGAAGTCGAACTGGACCGGATCGCGGAAGTCGCGATGCTCACCGAGCAGGACCTCGAACTGCTCCGTCAGCCCCGGCGGCGCATCAACGCGAACGTCCCCGTTCGGATGGACGACGGCTCGGTCGAGGTCTTTCCCTCGTTTCGCATCCAGTACAACGACGCCCGGGGGCCGATGAAGGGGGGGATCCGGTTTCACCCCGGCGTCGACGAGACGGAGGTGGACGAACTCGCCTTCCTGATGACGCTGAAGTGTGCGGTCGTCGACATTCCCTTCGGCGGCGCGAAAGGGGGAGTTCAGGTCGACCCTGCCGCCCTCTCGACGGGTGAACTGGAGCGGCTCTCCCGGGCGTACATCTCGGAGTTTTTCGACGCAGTCGGACCACGGACCGATATCCCGGCGCCTGACGTGAACACCGACGGTCAGGTCATGGCGTGGATGCGCGACGAGTACGAAGAGATCGCCGGCGAGCAGACCCCGGGGGTCATCACTGGAAAACCGCCAGGCTTGGGAGGGAGCGAGGGCCGGACGACCGCGACGTCGCTGGGCGGCGCCGAGGTCCTCGACGCGTTCCTCGAGACCGCCGAGGTCGGTGGCGACAGCCCGGCGGTCGCGGTCCAGGGGTTCGGTAACGTCGGCTCGCATCTCGCCAGGTTCCTCCACGAGCGGGGCTACGACGTTGTCGCGGTGAGCAACGTCGACGGCGGCGTCTACGACGCGTCGGGGCTGGCGGTGCCGGAGCTGTTCGAGGCGTATGCGGACACCGGCGACCTGTTCGCTACGGGGGCCAGCGAGATATCGAACGACGAACTGCTCACGCTCGACGTCGACGTCCTGGTCCCCGCCGCGATCGAGGACCAGATTACCGAGGAGAACATGACCGAAATCCGGGCAGACGCGGTCCTCGAGATGGCGAACGGACCGACGACGCCGACCGCAGACGAGTACCTCTCGGCGCAGGGCGTTCCGGTCGTGCCCGACATTCTCGCCAACGCCGGCGGGGTGACGGTCTCGTACTTCGAGTGGGTCCAGAACACGACAAACGAGTACTGGAGCGCCGACCACGTTCGGGAGAAACTCCGGGCACAGATGCAGACGGCATTCGAGGCCGTCGCGCAAGTCAAAGCCGAGGGAGACAGGGCCCGTACCTGGCGGGAGGCAGCATACACCCGCGCTGTCGATGCCGTCCTCCAGGCGGAGACGTATCGCAGTAACGTCCCGGGGCCGTGAACGGCCGCCGATGGCAGCTGGTTTCCGGTCGGCGGGCAGGGCGGGAGTAGACTCTTTGTCCCGGCGGCCGTGTTCCTCGACATGGCTGACCCACTCTCCGACGAGGAGGTCGAGGCACAGGTTCCCGACGGCTGGGAGCGCGACGGCGAGGAGATCGTTCGCACCTTCGAGTTCGACTCCTACCTGGACGGCGTGGGCTTTCTCGGCGGCGCGGCGGGGCTGGCCGAGGAAGCCTGGCACCACCCCGAGATGACCGTCACCTGGGGCGAGGTGGAGGTCCGGCTGACGACCCACGAGGAGGACGCCGTGACCGGGAAGGACATCGACCTCGCGGAGCGGTTCAACGAGATATACGACTGACCGGCTCGCTCCCGGCAGTCACAGCGACAGCGCCGCCAGCCCGCCGCCCAACAGGGCGGCGTCGACCGCGTCGTCCGGCGCCGGGACCAGCGTGTACGTGACGTGGAGGACGGCCCCGATCCAGAACAGCGCCGACAGCACGTGGACGACGTACGAGAGGCCGAGCAGCAGCCCCATACCAGGGGGTCGGACGCGAGCCACCTGTGGATTCCGGTCCGCTCGGCGGCTCCCAGAAGGTACTTGACCGCCGGTGACCTACCCTGTATCCTACATGACCGGTCGCGACTACGACTTCTGGCTGCTGGACCTCGACGGGACCGTCGTGGACGTCCGCCAGCCCTACGTCCACGAGGTGGTCGAGGAGGTCGGCGACCGGCTCGGCGTCGGCTTCACCGACCGGGAGGCGAACCTCATCTGGTACGGCCCTGGCGAGGCCCGCGAGGCGATGTTCGCCCGCAAGGACGTCGACGCGGAGGCGTTCTGGGGAGTGTTCCACGAAGTCGACCGGCCGGAGAACCGCGCCGAAGCCTCCTACGTTTACGAGGACGCGGCCGCCACCGTCCCCGACCTCCAGGGACCGGTCGGGGTCGTGACGCACTGCCAGGAACACCTGACCGGACCGGTGCTGGAGGCGCTGGATATCGGCGACTGGTTCGACACCGTCGTCTGCTGCACCCACGAGACGGGCTGGAAGCCCGACCCGACCCCGGTGGAGATCGCCATCACCGACCTGGACGTACGCGGCGCCCGGGCGGGAGCGATGGCCGGGGACGGGCCGCGTGACGTCCAGGCGGCTCACAACGCGGGCCTGGACGGGATCCACGTGGCCCGTCACGACCACCCGGCACACGCTGAAGCGACGGCGGACCTCGAGGGCGCCTCCCGGGTGCGGACGCTGACCGACCTGTGGGACTGACCCGGCACCCGGGGACGGCAAACGCGGGGGCTGCCGGCACGGAACGCGCGGAACACGTATCGGGGGCTTTAACGCCGATGACGCCCTAGCGGCGGCCATGTCAGCGCTCCGAGACGCGTTGCGGGACCTGCCAGACGCGGTGTTCGCCGACCTGCTGGAGGGTGACGACGCCTACCTCCTGGTGATCGACCTCCCGGGGACGACGGCGGAGACGGTCGACGTCCGCGTCGAGGGCGCGACGCTGGTCATCGAGGCCCGTCGCGAGAAGGACGTGCCGCCGGAGTTCCGGTTCGTCGAGGAGGACCGGTCGCTGTTCCTGGACGTCCGGCTCCCGCTGCCGCCGGACGCGACTGGGACGGACGCCGAGGGGAGTGTCGACGGCGGCGTGCTGGAACTGCGCCTGCCCAAGCGGTCGGCGACACCGGAGACGGCAGTCCCGGTCCACGAGGGGTGACGGGGGGACCCGTCCGGTGAACCTCCGCGCGTACTGGCGGTTTCTGGTTGTCCTCAAGCAGTTTCTCCCGCTGATCCTCGCCTACGCCCGCGACCGCCGGCGGTTCCTGCTCTTCGGCCGGTCCCGACAGGTCTCCCCGGCGACCCGCCGCCGCCGGGCCCGGAAGCTGCTGCAGTCGCTGTTGACACTGGGGCCGACGTTCATCAAGCTGGGCCAGCTACTCTCGACCCGGCCCGACATCCTCCCGCCGGAGTACATCGATGAGTTCACTCAACTGCAGGACAGCGTCCCGCCGGCGGAGTGGGGGGAGGCACGCCAGGTCATCGAGGCCGACCTCGGGCCCGTCGACGAGGTCTTCGACAACTTCGACACCGACGCCATCAGCGGCGCGAGCCTCGGGCAGGTCTACCTGGCCGAACACGAGGGCGAGCAGGTGGCCGTGAAAGTCCGCCGGCCAGGCGTCAAGGACCTCGTCGAGACCGACCTGCGGGTGATCCGGTGGTCGATCCCGGTGCTCTCGCGCTTTGTCGGCGAGGCACAGGCCTTCTCGCTGGAGACGCTGTCCGACGAGTTCGCCAAGACGATCCGCGAGGAGATGGACTACGACCGCGAGGCGCGGATGCTCGAGGAGATCAAGGCCAACTTCGCGGACAACTCCGGCATCCGGATCCCCTCGGTGGTCGACGAGCGCTCGACGGGGCGGGTGCTCACGATGGAGTACGTCCCCGGCACGAAGATCTCGAACGTCGAGGAGCTGGACACCCGCCGGCTCGACCGGACCGCACTCGCCGAGCGCCTCCAGCGGGCGTACCTCGACATGATCATCGAGGACGGCGTCTTCCACGCCGACCCCCACCCCGGCAACCTCGCCGTCCAGGACGACGGGACGCTCGTGTTCTACGACTTCGGGATGTCGGGCTACGTCGACCCGTTCGTCCAGGACCGGATCGTGGACTTCTACGCCGCCGTGGCCGCCCAGGACATCGACGCCATCCTCGACACGCTGATCGAGATGGGCACCCTCTCCCCGGAGGCCGACCGCCAGGTGATGGCCGACGTGATGGAACTGGCCATCGCGGACGCCCGCGGCGAGGAGATCGAGCAGTACCGCGTCCAGCAGATCGTCCAGCAGGTCGAGGACACCATCTACGAGTTCCCCCTCCGGTTGCCCTCGAACCTGGCGCTCGTGTTGCGGGTGGCGACGGTCGTCGAGGGGGTCTGCGTGACGCTCGACCCCGACTTCGACTTCATCTCGGTGGCGACGGAGTATCTCGGCGAGGAGGGGTTCATCGAGGAGGGCGTCCGGGAGTACGTCGAGGACCGCGTGACGGAGGTGACCGACGCCGCGCAGTCGGCGGTGCGCGTGCCGCCGAAGCTGGAATCGGCGCTCGACACCATCGAGCGCGACGCGCTGACGGTCAAAGCGGAGCTCAAAGACCCCGACAGGCGGTTCGCGCGGCTGGCAAAGCGGGTAATTCTCGGGCTCGTCTTCACTGCGGGGATCCTCTCGACGACGGTCCTGTACATCTTCGCGACGGGGCAGGCGACCCTCGTTGCCGGGGGGCTCACGCTCGCCGTCGGCTTCCTCATCTGGCGGTCGTTCCGCAAGCGCCGCGGGATCCGGGCCGAGCCACAGTTCACCCGGCAGGCGATGCGCGAACGCGAGGAGGAAGCGGAGGCGGAGGGGCAGGGGCCAGCACTGGGACTCGGTGGTCCCGGGCCCGAAACCGGAGGTGGTCCCGGGCCGGGACCCGACGCCGGTCCTGGGACCGACACCGGAGCGGGCGGACCCGCGAGCGGCCCGCCGGGCGGGACCGACGCCGGGAGCCCGGAGGACCGCCCCGGAAGCGGGCCGGAGTAGGCACCGCCGGCTGCAGCCGGTGAACGGCCGTGAGGCCAGCGGAACCGTTCCAAACCGTTTATACTCGGGGATCGACAACCGGAGGACATGCCACGAGAGCAGACCGAGGTCCGCGACCTCGACGAGGGGAGCTACGTCATGATCGACGGCACCCCCTGCCAGATCAACTCCTACAGCACGGCGAAGCCGGGCAAACACGGCAGCGCGAAAGCCCGCATCGAGGCCGAGGGCGTCTTCGACGGGAAGAAGCGCTCGCTCTCCCAGCCCGTCGACGCCAAGGTCTGGGTCCCGATCATCAACCGCAAGCAGGGTCAGGTCATCAACGTGGACGGCGACGAGATCCAGGTCATGGACCTGGAGACCTACGAGAACTTCGTGATGCGTGCCGACGGGATCGACGCCGAGGCCGACGACGAGATCGAGTTTCTGGAGTACGAGGAGCAACGGAAGATCGTCTGAATGTTCCCGGGGGCAACGGCCGACCGGACCGACGCCGACTACGCCCTCGTCGGGGCGCCGCTCGACGCCACGACCTCCTTCCAGCCGGGGACCCGCTTCGGGCCCCGCGACATCCGCCACGCGGCCGGTGGCTTCGAGGATTTCGACCGCCACACCGGCCGCTCGTTTTCCGACCTCGCCGTCCACGACCACGGCGACGTCCACCCCCGGGCCGACGTCGACGAGTACCTCGAGTACCTCCGGGGGACGGTCGCGGACTACGCGGCCGAGGGGACGGTCCCGCTCGTGGTCGGCGGCGAGCACACCGTCACGCTGGCGGCGATACAGGCGCTCGAGCCCGACATCGCGGTCGTCCTCGACGCGCACCTCGACCTCCGGGAGACGTACGCGGGGGCCGCGACGAGCCACGCGACGGTCACCCGGCGGCTGCTCTCGACCGTCGACGAGGTCGTCATCCTTGGCGCCCGGGCCGGCAGCAAGCAGGGGTGGGAACGCGCCGAGGCAGACGACGTGACTGTCGTCGAGCCCGGGGAGGTGGCTGCGTGGGCGGCGAGTCCGGCGGCGGACCTGGACGGGGAGGTTTACCTGAGTGTCGACGTCGACGCGGCGGACCCGGGCTACGCACCTGGGACCGGCACGCCGGAGCCGTTCGGGCTGGAACCGGCGACGATGCGTGACGTCGTCCGGACGGTCGCGCCCCGGGCGGTCGGGTTCGACGTCGTGGAGGTCAACGACCGCGACGACGGCCAGGCGGCGACGCTCGCCGCCAAACTCCTCCGCGAGTTCGTCTTCGCACACGCTGCGGGTACGGACGCGTAGGTTGGCGCACAGACAGGTGGACGTAGCCTTCTGGACCCTCTGCGCTTTTTTTCGCCCGCCTGCTCGGCCGGGCGGGCGTGGCCTTTTTGCCCGGAGCCCCACTGCCCCCGGTATGGACCGCCTCTCGTCGTGTTACTTCTGCGGGACGGCCCTCGACGAGCCGCTGCAGGACTACCCGCTGGTCGCCGGCGACACCGGCGAGCACGGGGCCGTCGTGACGCTGTGCCCGGGCTGTCATCACAAGCTCGAGACCGTTCTCGACGTCGTAGTCGGCGAGGGCGAGGACCTGCCCGCACTCGAGGACGCCGACCGGGTCGCGCTCGAGGGCGAATCGCCCGCGGCGCTGACGGAGCCGGAGGAGGGCGAGGACGCCCCCGACCCGATCGCGCTGGGTGACGGCAAACAGGACGACAGCGAGGGGGAACGCGGTGCGAACGACGTCGACAGTGCGAGTGGCGCGGACCGGATGGGCCCGGGAGACGGGACGGACGACGACAGCAGCCTGTCGGAAGCAGCCACGGCCGACGAGCCCAACCGGGACGAGGCAGGCGAGGAGTCGCCGGCGACCGACGGTGCCGATCCGGCAATAGACACCGGGCCGGACACCAGCGGGTCGGGGGACGGGGTAGAGCCGCCGACAGCGGGCGGGGAAGAGACAACCGGGAGGACGGACGATGCGACGACGGCCGGCGACACCGCAGCCGAGGGCGAGCGCGGCACGGACCCGGAGCGGGAGGTGACGGCGACGGTCTCGGCGCTGGAGTACAACAAGGTGATGCGGCTGCTCCAGAACCGGGAGTTCCCGGTCGACCGCGCGGAGATCGAGACCATCGCGACCAGCGCGTACGACCTCTCGGAGCGCGAGTGTGCGGCGGTCATCGACCTGGCGGTCGACCGCGGACTCGTCGTCGAGCGGGACGGCCAGCTCGTCCGGCCCGACGGATAGAAGGCCGACGGAGCTACAAACGGAGACATGCACTGTGGCGACCTCTGTGACCGGCTGGACGAGTTGCTCGACACGGCGGCCTACGCCGACCTCGACGGCAGCGCCAACGGGCTCCAGGTGGGCCGGCGGGACCGCGCGGTCGACCGGGTCGCGGTCGCCGTCGACGCCGCGGAGGCGACGGCCGAAGCCGCCCGCAAGGCCAGTGCGGACCTGCTCGTGACCCACCACGGCCTCGTCTGGGGCGGCCTGGAGCGGGTGACCGGCCGCGACTACGACCGGGTCGCGGGGCTGGTCGAGGGCGACCTGGGACTGTACGTCTCGCATCTCCCGCTGGACGGACACCAGGAGCTGGGCAACGCCGCCGGCGTGGGGGACGCCCTCGGCCTCGTGGAGCGCGAGCCCTTCGGGACCATGGGGCCGGAGTACATCGGCCAGCGGGGACGACTAGCGGAGCCAGCCGGGGTTGGCGACCTGCAGGAGCAACTCGACGCGGAACTCGACACCGGCGGGCGGGGCGTGCAAGTCCTCGACTTCGGCCCCGAAACCGTCGAAGACGTCGCCATCGTTACGGGAAGCGGCGTCGACTGGCTGGAGGAAGCCATCGAGGCGGGGGCGGACGCGCTGGTCACCGGCGAGGGCAAGCAGTTCGCTTACCACGAGGCCCGTGAGGCCGGGATCCACGTCGTGCTCGCGGGCCACTACGCCACGGAGACGTTCGGGGTTCGGGCACTCGCCGAGCGCCTCGAAACGTGGGGGCTGGAGACGACCTTCGTCGACCACCCGACCGGGCTGTAGGACCGCGGACTGACGGGGAGCTCCGGCGTGGTGTCACGGCCGGCGTGCCGGACCGCACGGCTTTAGCCGGTTCGCGGTCCATGCCGAGACATGACCGAGGACAGCCGCGAGGCTTTCGACCACGACCCGGTCGCGCACGCCGAGGCGCGGGCGGGGATGACCGTCGGCGACCTCGCCGCGGAGTACGGCTCGGCGGGCTTCGGGGCCGGGGCGCTCCACGAGGCCGTCGACATCTACGCCGAGATGCTCGGCCCCGATGTGACGAACTTCGTCGGGCTGGCGGGCGCGATGGTCCCCGCGGGGATGCGTCGGGTCGTCGCCGACCTGGTCCGGGACGGGCACGTCGACGCCCTCGTGACGACGGGCGCGAACCTCACTCACGACACTATCGAGGCCATCGGCGGCCACCACCACCACGGCGAGGAGCCACCCGAGGCCGAGCGCCGGGCCCACGACGAACAACTGCGCGAGGAGGGTGTCGACCGTATCTACGACGTCTACCTCCCCCAGGAACACTTCACGACCTTCGAGTCACACCTCCGGAGCGAGGTCTTCCCCACCCTCGCCGAGGAAGGAGTCGTGAGCATCCAGCGGCTGAGCGAGGAACTCGGCCGGGCGAACGCCGAGGTGAACGAAGCGGAGGACATCGACGCGGACCCCGGGCTCGCGGCCGCGGCGTACGAGGCCGACGTGCCGGTCTACTGTCCGGCCGTGCAGGACTCGGTGCTGGGGCTGCAGGCCTGGATGTACGGCCAGACCGCCGACTTCTCGCTCGATGCGCTGGCGGACATGGACCGGTTGACCGACCAGGCCTACCACGCCGAGGAAGCCGGCGCGCTGGTGGTCGGCGGCGGCGTGCCCAAGAACTTCGTGCTCCAGACGATGCTCGTCTCGCCCGATGCCTACGACTACGCGGTCCAGCTCACGATGGACCCGCCACAGACCGGCGGGCTCTCGGGCGCGACGCTCGACGAGGCCCGCTCGTGGGGCAAACTCGAGCGGGCGGCCCGGAACGTCTCCGTCTACGCCGACGCGACGATCACGCTCCCGTTGCTGGTCGCGGCAGCCCGAGAGCGAGTGGGGGAGTAGAGTCAGCGCCAGCCGGCCGGGATGGCTGCGGGCTGGCGGCGGTCGACGACGAAGTAGACGACCAGCAGGACGACGCCGATGCCGGCGAGGACGAGGAAGTTCGTGGTCAGCGCCGAGAAGACCCCGTCGACCAGCGCCTGTGCGGTCTCGACGACGAACTCCTGGTCGGCGTCCGCGAAGGCCTCCTGGAGGCGCCGGCGGACCGCTCCGCTGGCGACCGTGACGGCGACGAAGCCGACGATCCCGGCAACCAGCAGGCTCGCACCCACGGCGCGGGCGGCCTTGCTGACGGAGTGTGCGACGAGGAGGATCAGCAGCGCCAACACGAGTGCCACGATGGGGAGAGCAGTCCCCGCGGTACTCACGAGCTGGACGGTGTCCCGGGCCTGGTCGACGTTCTGACGGTCGCTCCCGGAGAGCTGTTCGGTGATGTCGATGGTATCGTCGACCTGGGTGCTCACCTGCTCCTGGGCGTAGCGGGCGATACTCCCGTAGAAGTCGTCGCGGGCAGCCTGGACGCGCTGGCGGAACTCCTCGTGGGAGAGGTCACTGGTGAACCCGAGGACGAAGGTCGTCTCCAGGCGGAAGACCGATTCCTGGAGGTACGGCGGGAGGTCCCTGACCTGCGGGCGGGTGTTCTCGATGACCGACTGGTTGATGTCCTCACGGGTGGCACCGGTCTGTTCGAGAACCCGGCTGTACCGGTCCTGGATCTGGCGGTAGGTTGCGGGGTCCTCGTAGGCGCGAGCGAGCGCGTCGGGTTCGAGTTCCGTCCCCGGCAGCGAGAACGCGTCGGCGAACGCCTCCTGCTGGAGCAGGTCGACGACCGGGGTCTGCTGGAGCTGTTCCTCGACGGTCGGCTCGATGTCCTCGGTTATCGGCGTCGTGTCGATGGCAAGCACCAGGTCCGAGCGCTCGCCTTTGAGGTAGTCGTAGAGCCGTTCGAGGTTGGTCGAGATGACGTCGCTCACGTACGCCTCTGTCACGAGGTCGTCGACGGTCGCCTCGATGAGCCCCTCGGCGTTGGGGATGTACCCGGTCCCGCCCAGCGACCCCGCCTCCGCGACGATGGTGTCCTCGGCCTGGGCCTCGATCTCCGCGGTCGCGTCCGTCTCCTCGAGCGTGTCGGTCACGTAGTCGGCGTCGAGGGCCGTCCCCTGGGCGGCGAAGATGCCGCTCGCGGCGACGGCGCTGAGCACCAGCAGCACCGAGAGCAGGAAGACGCCGACCCGCCGGGCCGTCGACGGGCTGTCGTCGGTCGGCGGCGGCCCACCGCCAGGGCTCCGGGAGCTACCCGCACCGCCGGGTCCACCGGACCCACCTGGTCCGCCAGCCCCGCCGGGTCCACCGGCCCCGTCATCCCGACCGGGCTGCCGGTCCGGACCGCCCCCCTCTCCGAGCGGGTCCCCGCCGGAGTCCGGTGACTGCCCTGGCTGGCCGGTACTCCCCGGCTGCTGCCCCTGGTCGGGCTGTCTGCCCGGCTGATCGCCGGACCGTGTCTGTGCCCCTCCGTCGCCGTCCTGTGGCCCCCCCTGGTCACCGCCCCCGTCGGCACCGACCTGGACGGCATCGCCGGCTGGCTGCTCGTCTGGCGTCACGGATGTGGGTACCTGCAGTGTACAGCTACTTATGTTATCCGGCCCCTGCCGCCGGAACGGTCTTCCGTGACCGGGCGGTATCCCCCGGCGGCCGATGACGAACCGTGTGTTCCGAGCCGCGTGACCCCGCGGCGACGACGAACCCTATGAGTGCCGAGGCC
>JAZKSZ010000022.1:0-16956 GCA_036625795.1 Haloarculaceae archaeon | reverse complement strand
CGACCCAGTCGCCGCCGTGGTCGCCGTAGACGCCCGTGCTCGAGGTGTAGACGTACCGCTCGGGGGGGTCCGCGCGCCCGGCGAAGTGCTCGAGGGCCGTCCGCTGTCCCTCGACGTACACCTCCCGGGCCGCCTCCGCGCCGCGACCGCCCGAACTCGCCGCGAACACGACCACGTCGGGGTCCGGGACCGCCTCAAGCGCGTCGGGGTCGGTGACGTCGGCCCGGACGGCGGTCGCGCCGGTCCCCTCCACTGCCCGGCGTCCCGTTTCCGACCGGCGAACGCCGACGACGTCACCCTCGAGTTGTCGGGAGAGTTCGAGGCCGACGTACCCACACCCCAACACCGCGACCCGCGTCATCGCTTCCGGCCCTCGATGGTACTGTGGAGCAGGGCGTACTCGTCGAGTGTGACGGGGAACCGCCCCTCGACTTTCTGCTGGATCTCTTTTGGCTCGAGTTCGTCGTCGACCGCCGAGGCGAGCGCCTCCACGTCCAGCACCGCGGTCGTCATCCCCATCAGGAGGATGTCCCGGGCCTCGGCCGCGATGGTGTCGGCGTCCGGTCGGTCGGGGTCGGTCGCCAGCACTGCTGCCGCCTCCGAGAGCGTCAGCTCCGGGTGCTCTCCGGCCGCGACCCCACGCAGCACGTCGGGGTCGAGCCCGGTCCGCTCCGCGACGGTCTCGACGCCGGCCGCGTCGATGGCCGTCGCCAGGTGGTCGTCGTACGCCGCACGGAGCGTCTCCGGCGACTGCTCGCCCGCCGACGGGAACTCCCCTCTGAGCATACCCGGGGTAGGCCGCCCTGATACAAATGACTGTCACTCCCACCCCGGCCGCGGCCACCCCGCGGAGGTTTCGGTCCGGTGCCCGTCGACGTCCGCGACCCCACGTGGTCCAGCCGGAACCGCGACGGCGATGTCGGTTCCCGTGGCGAACCGGATCCGGCTCGCCCGACCGAGCCGTTCCCGGTGGCCGTCGGCGTCGACATCCACCCGCGCCTCCTCGCCGTCCCGGACGTACCTGAACCCGCCCGGCGTGTCGGGAGCGCCGCGCGGCACCCGGACGATGAACTGTGCGTAGACCCCCTTGACGTCCACGTCCCAGAAGTTCGCCGTCGCGTACCAGAGTCCCGGCGCGGGCGCGAGGGGGACGCCCGTCGGGAGCTTGGCGAGAAACTCGCCACCGAGCTGTCTGGCGGCCCGGGTCGATAGCACCTCGTCTCTCAGCCACTTTGCCGCCCGGTCGCTGGCTCTCTCGGAGAGGTCGTCGGCCTTCCGTCGGAGCTCCCCCTCTACGACCGTCCGAGCAGTGTCGGCTGCGTCCCGCACAGCCGGCTTCCCGACTCTGGCTCGTGGCGTCTCCAGGCTGTGCCTGACCGCGGCATCGAGCCGGAGCCGGAGAATGTCGCGCTCGCGGTCGCTGAGTGCCGGCCATTTGCGGACGGCCGCCCGGTGGACTGTAGCCGCCGCCGACCCGTTTCTGAACGCCCGCGCGGCGGTAGCCGGGTGGTCCCACCTGGCGGTGGCGTTCTCGACGAGTGAGCGTCGAGCGGATCCCGTGCCGAGCCCCTCCCGCTTCAGGGCGAACGCGAGCTTGGTTCGGAGGTAGTCTACCGAATCAGACACCTGTCCGGACAGCTCCCGGTGTGGCTCGTTCGACCGGTTGGTGACGGCCAGGCTGGCACCCGACACGCGTAGCGCCTGTGCGGCCCGACCGAGCGAGACGCGGTCGGGGCCGCTGAAGGCCTCCATGACTGCTCCGACGGCGTCGGCGTAGGGAACCGACGCGACGTTCGTGTTCCGGACAGCGAGTGCGTGCCCTGACGCTCCGCCAGGGAGGCTCGGGAGCGTCTCGCTGTCGACGGCCGCGGTGGTCAGATAGGACGGACGGGCGTCGACGGCCATCGGGAGCGACAGTCCCTCCAGCGTCGAGCGCCGTGCCCTGTCGCGGTACGACGCGTGCAGGTTCCCCTCGCTCTCAGCGGACAGTTCTTCGGAGACGGTGCCGGCCCTGTCGCTCCGCCGCTCTGCACGTGCCTCCAGCAGCCGGGAGACGCGGTCGAGATACGCGGCCCGCGCCGCGACTCGGGCCCGGTCGGCGACCCCCTCGTAGGTCGCCGACCGGTCGAGCAACTCGTCCCGGCGCCGTTCGAGGCGGGTCCGGAGTTCCGCTGGCGGGTTCACCCCGAACGTCGCGACGTCCCCCTGGCTCGTCGTCATCGAGAGGTTCGCGACCCGGCGGCGCAGGTCGGCGAGGTCACGGTACACCCACGCCTCGAGCCCCGGCGGCTGTGAGCCCGTGACCGTCCGCTCGCGCTCCATAGCGGTCGCCCGACGTTCGAGCCGTCGCGGGCCGTCGGAGACCACAGCCCGGGCGACCCCCACTGCCCCGCCGTCGCTCGCAAGCAGCCGCTCGCGTGCCGTCTCCCGAACGTCCGCCAGGTTCGGCCCGTCCAGCGGGCCGCCGCGAGCGTGGACCGGGTCGACCTTTCCCCGCGGCCCGCTGTCCGCGGCGTGGTTCCCCGTCAGCAGTACCGTGACGTCGACCCGGACGACCCGCTGTGTCTCGGTAGTTCGGGTCCCGCCGGGTGTTGCCCACGTCTGCCGCTCGGTGACTCGCCTGACTACCCGCAACTGGTGGTGTGCCAGGACGTGCCAGTCGCCGTCCGGGTCGGGCGGGTCGGCTGTCCGCTCACTGACGGACGTGGTCGTCTCGCGTGCCGAACCGGTCCGTGTCCAGTTTTCCTCCGGTTGAACCGCAGGTCCGATACGCCGGTCCGCGACCAGCGTCGCGTCGACCCGACGACGGACGTCCACCTCGTAGTGGCGGTCGAGCCGCTGCGCTAGCGGCACCTCCGCCTCGGGGCCGAACGTCGACAAGAACGCCCGGTCGGCGGTCGCGTTGACCCCGACGGTCACGTTTTCCTCCGGCGACGGTCCCTGCTCCCGTGCGCGCTCGCCGAGCCGCGTCTGGTCGGGGAGCGGCGACGGGTCGACAACGTGGCCGCGTGCCCGCTCGAGCGTCTTGAGCCCGGCGTTGCCCGACCCCTTGAGCGCATCCGATATCGCGGCTCGCGCCGTTGCCTCCTCCAGCGCATGCCTGCCGACCGGGTCGCTGGTCCCGAACACCGAACGCTGGATGTCGAGCACGGCCCCGTTGGTCGCCAGCGCGACGTGTCTGTTGGCGACGACGTTCTCGATGGGGGTGCCCGCGTACTGGGCATAGCCCCGCGTCCAGGCCAGTGGGTAGAGGCTGGCGGTCAGCTGGCGGCCGAGCCCCGGCTCGGTGGGACCGGCGTCGAGGCGCCGCTCGAACAGGGCGACGCGGTCGTGGACCGCGAGTGTTGGGACGGCCACCCGGAACGTCGGGCTGACTTCCACCCGGGCGGCGGTCTGTCCGTTCCGGCGCGCCGTCAGACGCACGCCCTCGACGGTCACGCGCAGTTCCGTGCCGTTGGGACCCGCACGTTCGACTGTCACCCGTTTGACTGCCCGGCGCAGTTCGGCTTCTGTTTCCGGGACGGGAAGAGACGCGGAGAGGCGAAGCTGGCTCTGCCGTCGACCGAGGTCGTCGAGCGCCCGCCGGACGCGGGTGTAGACCCGAAGCCGGAGCGCGTCCCGGAACGTCGTTCCCTCGCCGAGTGCGTTACCGGCCGGTGTGGCCGCTCTGCTCGTTACTGGGTCAGCAGCCGCGGCCATCGCAGCGTCGCGTGCCGCTTCCTTCATCGCCGTGCGGCTTTCGGCGCTGAACTCCTCCATCGCCTCCGCGACGCGTGGTTCGGACGCCGTCGGCCCTTGGAGCGACGCGGCGTAGGTCGTGCTCCCGACCAGGAGCACCACCCCGAGTAACGCGAAGGGGACTCTGGCGCGGTCGTTCATGCGTCCCACTGTCTGACGACCACTGTCGCGGTCCCGGTACTGACAGCTTCGGCGGCTTCGTCGGGTGAATCGAACTGGCGCCCGAGGTCCGTAGCCAACACTCCAGCGAGTGCCTTCGCCGCTACGTCCCTGGCTGCCGTCGCGTTCCCCCCGCTGGCGTGCCGGCGGGCGATCTTGGCCTCCTGCCCGCCGAGCACGTCGACGCGGCGGGAGACAGCCTCCCAGCGTGGCCCGCCGTCGAGCGGTAGCTCGGACCCGTCATCGGGGAGTACCCCTTGGGCGACGGCATCCGCCACGCCCCGGGCAACACCGCCGTAGGTCCGCTCCGGTTCAGTGGCCGGAACCGACACGGGCACGCGGAAGCGGGCGACGTGGACGTCCGCCCGCGGCGGCGGGTCGGGACCGACGGTCACTTGCCCGGCCACCGGTGCGCCGGGGTACGGCGCCCACCGGGCCGAAACCTGAACGTTCGCGCCGAGTACTGCACTCGTCTCTTTGCGGACGCTCGCGGCGAACGCTGGGCCAGCGGGAGCCAGGTGCTCGCCGCCAAGCGTCGCGTTCGCGACCGCGGCGCGAGCGAGCAGCCCCGCGTACGTGCCACTGGCGTGCCGGCGGACGGTTTCCCCTCGGCCGAATTCGTACTCGACGGTCGCCGTGCTCGTCGCGACCACCTCGGCGGTGTCGTCCGCCGGCGCGTTCACCGGTTCGACCGGCGGCGCCGTCACGACGAGTGCAGCCGCCGACACCAGCACCAGGAAGACCATGGTGTCGAGGACGGTACTGACCGCTCGGCTCACCACACCATCACCCTGAGCCGGCCCGGACTGACCCCTCCGAGGGGCTGTCGTACGCTCACCCGGCGTGTGACGGTCGCGAGACTCTCGGCAGCTGCCGGCGGACTCGGCCCGCGCCGCCAGGTCGTGGTCCCGCTCTCCACGCTGACGTTCACCTGCCACCGCCCCTGGATCCGTGACGGAACGGCGCTGCCGAGTCGACCGGGGTGGACCACACCGGTTCCGGCCATCCGGTCGTAGACGCGGTCGAGCAGCCGCTCGGCCGCCGCAGCCTTCCTGTCCGTCGACTGCGGGACTGGAAGCAGGCCGGCGTAGAGACTCACCGCGGCACAGACGACCGCGACGGCGACGAGTGCCGCGAGGGGCTCCGTCGCGGCTTTACCCGACGAGCGTCGCATCGACATCCCCCCAGGTGACGCGCCTGACTGTCAGCCGGTCCGGCGCCGGCCGCCACTCCCGGTCCTCGTCGCGTGCCTCCCGGATGGCAGTGGCGAACGCGTCTTCCGTCCGGTAGACCTCCCCTGGAGGCACGCCCCGGAGGACCGCCACGAGCCGTCCCTCGTCGGCCGGCGTGACCGCCAGCGCGAACGACGCGTGCGCGGTCCCGCCATCGGACCGGAGGGCCAGGCCGTGCGCGCCGAGCCGTATCGCATCTGCCTGGACCGAGACGTCCTCGCGCTCGCCGTAGGGGCTGGCTGCAACCTCGTCGACGGTCGCGGCGACGCCTCTCGCGTCCGGCGGGACCGACGTCGGCAATCCGGCGACGACGCCGCCGACCGCCAGACTCGTGGCGACGAGCCCGACCCACGTGTACCAGGAGTCAGCTGTCGTGTCCAGCATGGGGGGTCTGGCCCCGGCTTCGGTGATAAAGTCAGGCAATCCCGCCGACGAGCACGTAGCTCGCGAGATAGACGGTCGCGGCTGCACACAGCGCCTTCCCGACGGCGTGGCCTACGAGCGCCTGGTCGAACCCCCGCTGGAGGCCGACCGCGAGCGCCGGCAACAGAACAGCCAGTACCAGCACGTAGACCCCGACCACGCCGCCGAGCCACGGCATCCCCGACCCGCTGACGAAGCCGCCGCCTGTCATTCCCGCCGCGAGCGCGACGGTCGCGCCGGCGACCAGCGGCCCGAAGACCGACCCCGTACTCCGGAGCGTGTTACAGACGCTGTCGAGTTGCGCGCGGGCATCCGCCTCCACGCGCTGGAGCCGCCCGACATGGTCTGCGAGCGAGAGCAGTGCTCCGCCCACGGGACGTCCATCCCTCCCTGCGAGCGCGACCACTGAAAGGCTTCCCCGCAGGCGCCGGCTCGGCAGGCGTTCGAGCACTCCGCTCTCTCCCAGTATGGCTCGCTCGATACCGACCTGGAGGCGTCGCTGACGGCGTGCGCCGGCCGCGAGTGCCTCGCCGAGCGGCCCGGTGATCTCCTCGCTCGCGGCGTCGACTGCCCGCTCGACGCTCTCCCCGGCGCCGACCCGCCGGCCGAGCAAGGCGAGCGCGTCCGGGAGTTCGCGCTCGGCCGCGCGGACCCGCTCGTGGACGTCCCGCACGGGACGGCAGTACAGCCAGAGGGAACCGCCGACTCCCCAGCCGAGCGCGACGAGCGGCGGTGCCCACCCTGGCGCGACCCGCGACGCCAGGAGCCACCCGAGGGTGGCCACGGCAACTCCCGACAGGAGCACCGTCCGTGCGCCGACTGTCCTGCCGACTGCCGGATGGGCGGGGGTCACGCCCGGCGGCGGAAACGCCACCGGGCGGCGTGCGACCAGCCACGCGCCCGCTGTGACGACGACGAGGGGGACGAGGAGGTCGTACACGAGCGCAACCGAGAGCGGCGTCACTGCCAGCCCGGCCGTGCGGGCGGCGGGGAGCAGCGCGACCAACGCCGTCGGCAACAGCACCCCGAAGGCGTACAGGGCGGTCGCGGGGCCAGCGATGCTCGTCGCGTACTCCTGTGTCCGGGTTCTGACCCCGTCGAGGACGGCATCGAGTGCGCGGTCCAGCACGTCCCCGCGCCGGTCGGATGGGACGGATCCTGCGGCCTCGACGAGCGCGAGTGCGCGCCCCAGCGACGGGAACCACTCGGCCCACTCGGCCGCGAAGGCTTCCAGTCCGGTGTCTTCGGTCGACCGGGCTGCTTGGACGTGGCGGCCGAGACTCGCCGCGAGGCGGCTCCTGCCGGTGTCGGCCGCGAAGGCGGCAGCACCCTCGGGCGCGGGCGCGACCCGCATCCGCAGTGCCGCCCGCGCGACCAGGTCCGGGGCCGCACCGAGGCTGCGCGTCCGCCGTGCGGTCGCGAGCAGCCGCGGGAACCACCCTGCAGCGTACGAGCCCGCGAGCCCGCAGGCCAGCGCGACCAGCAACCCCGCCGGACGGAGGGCCGGTGGTAACAGGAGAGACAGTCCCCCCAGCACGACCGCACCCAGTGCGGAGAGGACGTAGCCCGCCGCGAGCACTGTCGACGGCGGGGCGGTAAGACCGAGAAACCGGACCGCGCGCCGGAACTCCGACCCCGGCTCGACTGGCAGTGGGTACAGCCCGGCAAGGCGGTCGGTCAGTCCCACGGCCGGCTCCCGGCCGTCCCGGCGGCCCGATTCGCGACCCGTCCGGTACGCTCCTCCAGGGCGGTGATGACGTCCGCGTACGCCTCACCGGGCTTGGAGAGTGCGGCAGCGAGGCAGCTGTTCCCGCGCTCGATCCGACCTGTCGAGGTGAGACCGTCGTCGCCGACGGCGTACAGCGGCTCGAACCCCGGCGGGTCCCCGCTGGTCACTTCCTCGACCCTGCTGACCCGTCGCCCGCCGGCTGCGACCTCGAGTGTCACCACCAGGTCGGTCGCCCCGAACGCTGCAGGCGCGACGCCGAGGTTCTCGACGACGCGCTCGTAGACGGCCGCGGCACCGTCGCCGTGGATCGTTCCGAGGACCGCCTCGCTGGTCGCCCCGACGCGCATGGCCTCGTAGAGGACGCTCGCCTCCTCCCCCCGGACCTCGCCGACGACGAGCGCGCCGTCTCCGAGGCGGAGCGCGGTCCGGAGGGCCTCCGGGGGTGGGATCTCGCCTCCGTCGGCTCCCGTCCGGAGCCGCTGGACGTCCCGGCCCGCGGCCTGCAGCTCCGAGACTGGCAGTTCCGGCGTGTCCTCGATCGTCACCGTCCGGACGTCCGCTGGTAGCTCCCACAGCAACGCTCCGAGCGTGGTCGTCTTTCCGGCCCCCCGTGCCCCAGCCAGGAGGACCGACCGCCCCCGCTCGACACACAGCGACAGGAGCGCCGCAGCCTCCGGGGTGACAGTCCCGTTATCGACGAGGTCACCCAGCCGCCAGGTATCCCGGTCGTGCGCTCGGAACGCGAAGGCCAGCCCGTCGCTCGCCGGGGGCCGGAGTCCCGCGACCCGGACTTGCCGGCCGCCAACCTCGACCGCGGCGTCGAGCGTCGGCGCGGCCCGCGAGAAGGCCCGGCCGCTCTCCCGACGGAACTGCGAGGCCAGGGCGTCTACTCCGGACTCCGTCAGTCGGAGGTTCGTCCGCATGGCCTGCCCGTCGGCCACGACACGGACCGGGTTCGCGGTCGCCGGCGCCGTCACGTAGACGTCGCTCACCGCCGGGTCGGCGAACAAGTCCTCGAGCAGCCCGTAACCTCGTGTGTGCTTGTCGAGGACGGCCGCGACCCGCTCGACGGTCCCGCTCGGAACGCCGTCGGCGACCGCCTCGACTGCGTCCCGCGGCGTCCACCCGTCGGCCGCCGTGGCGGCGACCCGCTCCGCCGCCGCAGCCAGGATGGCGGCCGCCTCGTCACCGAACTGCCCGTCGATCGGGTCGAGGTGGTACGTCCAACCCTCCCCGCTCCCGTAGTGGCGGACGGTCCCGCCGCTGGACAGCTCCCTCACTCCCTCGAGTGCGGCGTCGGGAACCGACCGGTCGACCCGCCACCGGCTGACCGTGAGTCCCTCGACCGGGGCGAGTGCGTCCTCGGTGTCCCCGGTGGCTGCCGCGAGTTCGGCGAGCCCGGTCTCGGCGGCGACGTCCGCAGTCGCGTCCGCCCGCCCCGTTGCCTCGCGAGCGGCCCCGAGCGGGTCCCGGCGTGCCCGCGCTGCCAGCCGCTCGTCGTGGACGCCGACCCGGTCGACGAACCGGCCGGCAGCGACGAGAAGCGCGCCCGCTTCGCCGGTGTAGGCCCGCTCGATGCCGCCAGTGCGTGTCAGGACCACCTCGGCGTCCCGCTCGGCGAGCGCAGCGATAGCAGTCGCCCGACAGCCTGGGTCCCGTTCGAGCCGGCTGCCCGCCTCGCAGTCACCCGCGTCCACGACGAGCCGGTCACCCTCGAACCGGGGCTGACACCCACAACCCGGGCCATCCTCATCCGATAGTAGGGCTCGCAGTCCCATGCCCTGCGCTGCTCCCGCGTTCGGGCTTAAAGTTCAGTCGCCGGAGTCGAACCGTCCCGTTCGGCCGGAGCCGCAACACCATCCCACGGGTCCCGCCCTCTCGAAGTGTGAGGCCGCCGGGTGGCCCCACGACGTCGCCACCGAGCAGCCGGCGGCTGTGCTCGGTCCCGCCCTCGACGCGCCAGGTCACCTCGGCACGGCTCCCTGGCGCTGGGACAGTCAGTCTGGCGAGCCCTGGGTGGGCCCAGGTCCGGTCCGGCAGGGACAGCGACAGCGTCCGCCTGGCGGTAACCCCCTGCACCGTGGCTGCCGACCGTGCACGGAGCGCCTGGGCTGCCGACTCGATCCGGTCGAGCTGGTTTGACACCCGTGCGTCGCTGTGCGCGCGGCCTGCTTCCTCGACGACGGGCAGCGAAACACCGAGCAGCGCGAGCGCGAGCGCGACGGCGAGAACGGCCCTGATCACAGCAACTGACGGAGCCGGCCGATGGGCCCCTCGGCATCGGACCCGTCACTGACACCCACCCCGTCTCTCGCCGGCTCGGGGACGCTGTTTTCCTTCCAGGACGGCGCGCCGGAGCCGGGACTGGTCCGCTCGCCTCCAACCGGCGCACCGACGGTCCCTGCCGTGTCCTCGCCCGCCCGTGTGCTGTCGGGCCCGTCCCGCGCCCCGGCAGAGCCTGGCAGCTCTCGCTCGCTCCTCCCCGTCGCTGTCCCGCGCTCTCTCGGCCGCCCGCACCGGTCACAGCGGTCGCCGGAGCCCCCTCCCTCGTCACCGTCGCCCGGCCCGCTTCCGCGGTCTTGCCTGCGGCCGTGAGTGTTGCCGTCCTCGGAAGCCGGTCGGCCGTCTCCGGTGGGCTCTCCGGTCAGCGCCTCGACGCGGGAGAGCGCCAGGTCGGCGCGTTCCTCGACCTCGCGGTTCACCGACCGGACGTTCCCGACGTACCCGCGCAGCGCCTGGGTCGCAGCCTCGAGTTCAGCGACGCGGTCCTCCAGGTCTTCGACAGTCGTTTCGAGGGCTTCCAGCCGCTCGGCGGTGACGGCCGCCTCGGCGAGCGCGGCGGCGTCGCCCTCGCCGTCGGTGACAGCGCGTTCGAGGGCGGCGACCCGCTCTTCGAGTTGGTCGTCCATACGCCGGCTGGTCCCGCGATCGGGCTTAAGAACTGGGGCAAACGTTCATGAGTCCGTGTGACAACGTCCGGGCATGAGAGTCGCCCTGATCGGCGTGGGCCAGGCCGGCGGGAAAGTAACCCAGGCCATCGCCGAGTTCGATTACGAGATGGGCTTTGGCGCGGTCCAGAGCGCCTTCGCGGTCAACACCGCGGAGGCCGACCTCCAGTCGCTCGAGATCGACACCATGCTCATCGGTCAGGACCGCGTGAAGGGCCACGGCGTCGGCGGCGACAACGAACTCGGCGCCGAGATCATGCAGAACGAAGCGACAGAGGTGATGGACGGGCTGGACGGGCGGATCACCTCCGAGACGGAGGCAGTCATGGTGGTTGCCGGCCTCGGCGGCGGGACTGGAAGCGGGGGCGCGCCGGCGCTGGCCCGGGAACTCGGCCGCATCTACGAGATCCCCATCTACGTGCTGGGGATCCTGCCGGGCCGGGACGAGGGCGGCATCTACCAGGCCAACGCCGGTCGCTCGCTGAAAACCGTGATCCGCGAGGGCGACGCAGCCCTCCTCATCGACAACGACGCCTGGCGGGAGAGCGGCGAGAGCGTCCAGGAAGGATTCGACGCGATCAACCGCCAGATCGCCCAGCGGGTCGGCGTCCTGCTCGCGTCCGGCGAGGCTGTCGAGGGGGTCGGCGAGAGTGTCGTCGACTCCTCGGAGATCATCAACACCCTCCGCCAGGGGGGGATCGCCAGCCTGGGCTACGCCACCGCCGAGGCCAGCGAGGACGCCGCCGAGAACATCAACACCATCACCAGCCTCACCCGCAACGCCCTCCTGACGAGCATGAGCCTGCCCGACGCCGTCGAGGCGGAGGCGGCGCTGCTGGTCATCGCCGGCCAGCCCGAACGGATCTCCCGGAAGGGCGTCGAGCGCGCCCGCTCGTGGGTCGAGGAGGAGACCGGTAGCCTCCAGGTCCGCGGCGGGGACTTCCCGCTGGATAGCGAGCGCCTCGCCGCGCTCGTGTTGCTCTGTGGGGTCGAGCGCTCCCGGCGGGTCGAGGAGTTCATGGAGCGGGCCCGCGAGGCCAGCACGAGCGCCAAAGCGGAGGGCGAGCAGCCGACGACCGAGGAGATGTTCGACGAGGACCTCGAGGACCTCTTCTAGACGAGACTCGCGCCGTCGAACTCCGTGCGGTCGTAGTCGATATCCATCAGCGAGAGGACCGTGGGGGCGACGTCGTAGAGGTCGGCGTCGCGGACCGACACATCGGGGTCGTCGACGAACAGGGAGGCGTTGTCGAAGCTGTGCATCCCGTTGCGCGGGCCGGTGTCGAACACCTCCTCGCTGCCCTTGAAGCCGGCCTTCAGGTCGAAGCCGTGGTTCGGGATCACAGTGAGATCCGGCGCGATGTCGGCGTGGTCGCCACGGTAGGCGTCCTCCTTCGTCTCGACGCGGTCGGCAACCGGGTTCCCGTCCGGTCCCTCCAGGTCTTCGAGTTTCGCCTTGAGTTCGTCCCGGACTGCCTCGTACTCGTCTTCAGGGACGCTGCCCCGCGGTTCGCGGCCCTCGAGGTTGATGTAGAAGCGACCGGGGATGAGCGAGTAGGCGCGGCTCTCCGTGGCGATGTCGCCGAGTTCGTCGTGCTCGTCGTCGTCGTAGGAGAGCCACCCCTCCTGGCGGAGCCACTCGTTGAGGTGGACCTCCCACTCCAGGGTCGTGAAGCCGTGGTCGGACGCGACCAGCATCGTCGTGTCGTCGCCGAGCATCCTTCGCAGCTCGCCGAGATAGCCGTCGAGCTTCCGGTAGAAGTCGATGAACTCCTCGTAGTACTCCCCGTCCTCCGCGTAGTCCTTGAACAGGAAGTGGTTGACCCGGTCGGTAGTCATGAAGACGCCGAAAAAGAGGTCCCAGTCGTCCTCCCGGATGTAGTGTTTGAACGCCTCGAAGCGGGCGTCCAGCGTCTCGTGGGCGTCCTCGATGAAGCCGGACTTGTCGTCGTCGTGGCCGAGCTTGGCGTTGACGTCGATCTTGTAGCCGACGTCGTCCAGCCGCGTCCGGAGTTCCTCCGGCTGTGCGGCCCGGTCGATGCCGGGGGACAGAAAGCCCGACACCATCCGCTGGACGTCCTCCTCGGGCGGGAAGGTGACGGGCACGTTCATCACCGTGGCGTCCCGTCCCGCGTCGCTTACCCGTTTCCAGAGCCGGGTCGCCTGGACGTCACGGCCCATCGGGACGTAGGCGTCGTAGGAGCCGTTCTCGCGGTCCTGAAAGCCGTAGACGCCGGTCTCCCCGGGGTTGACGCCGGTTGTCAGTGACGGCCAGCAGGCGCTCGACTCCGGCGGGACGATGCTGTCGATCGCCCCCGCGCTGCCCTCCTCGGCGAGCGCGGCGAGGTGCTCGAACTCGCCCGGATGGTCGTCAAGGAGACTGAACGGCACACCGTCGATACCGAAAAAGGCGACTCGGGGGCCCTCGTCGCCGCGGAGTCGGTCGAACAGACCCATACCCGCCTTACTGGCCTGGGGGGACAAGAAGGTTCGTCATGCGGCCCAGGATGGTGGGCGTCCGCGGTCGCGGCAACATTCAGGCGTCCCCGGAACCGCCGTCGCGGTCGCTGTCCACGTCGCGGTCGGGGTCGAAGTTCTCGGGAACGACCGTGGGGTGGGCGATACCCACCGGGGGATGTCTCGCTGCCATCACCTGGTACTACCCACCCGACACGCAAGTAATTACCCATAATCATAATTCATCGGCAACGCCTGCCGGGATAACCGGGGAGCATATCTCCGGGTCGTTGCCGGCCGAGGGACTACCGGGGCTCCGTCACCTAACGGGATGGGCTGGCGTTGAAGTGGCTCGGTCACGTTGAAAACGTATGTTCGAGAAGAACGTCGGCGGGACAGACAGGCAGGTCCGCTTCGTCGCCGGAACGGTGCTCCTGGGCGTGGCACTCGCGGGCGTCACGACAGCTGGGGTCGGACAGCCGGTGGCGATAGTGGCGCTTGCCGGCGCCGCCGGACTCCTGTTCAACGCAGTCGCCCAGCGGTGTCTGCTGAACAGGCTCCTCGGGGTCGACACCTGCGGCGAGAGCTGCTGAGCACCGTCCGCGGGAGGGTCCGACAGCGGCTCAGAAGTTCTCTTCGTAGAGGTCCATCGCGTGCTCGATGGCCTCCTTCGCGGCCGCCTTGTCCTCCCAGCCCTGCGTCTCGACTTCCTTGCCCTCCTCGAGGTTCTTGTAGGTCGCGAAGAACTCGTCTATCTCGTCCAGCGTCTGCTCGGGGATGTCGCCGATGTCCTGGATGTGGTCGAAGCGGGGGTCCTCGGTCGGGACCGCGATGACCTTGTCGTCCTGTTCGCCGTCGTCGTCCATCTTCATCAGCGCGACCGGGCGGGCCTCGATGATACAGCCGGGGAACGTCGGGTCCTCGACCAGCACGAGCACGTCGAAGGGGTCCTCGTCGTCGTAGTAGGACTGCGGGATGAATCCGTAATCGGAGGGGTAGTGGACGTTGCTGTGGAGCACCCGGTCCAGCACGACGCCGGGGACGTCCTTGTCGTACTCGTACTTGTTGCGCTCGCCCTTGAGACACTCGACGACGGCGTAGATCTCTTCGGGCGGGTTCGGGCCGGTCTCGAGGTCTTCCCAGAGGTTCACCATCGTCTCGCGCTCCGTCGCCGCCCGAAAAACTACTTTCGGTCTCGCGGGGAGCCACGGGTCCGGTTCCCACTTGTACATATCATCAACTAAAACAGGTTACAGTGACCGAACCATCGTATCGATCTGCCATAATATCTCGAGGATTTAACAAGCGTTAAGTACGATTGTAACCTGACTCTCACTATGTCAGAGGCACAAACAGTTCCCGACAGCCCCGGTATCGCACGCGAATTGACGGCCTTCCAGCAGAACATCCTGACCATTCTGGCCGAGGAGGCCCGATACGGGCTCGCGATCAAGCGCGAACTCGAGACCTACTACGACTCGGAGGTCAACCACGGCCGCCTCTACCCGAACCTCGACGACCTCGTCGAGATGGGGCTGGTCGAGAAAAGCGAACTCGACAAGCGAACGAACCAGTACGCGCTGACCGAGGAGGGCTATCAGGCGCTTCTCGACCAGCTGTCGTGGACGTTCTCGAAGGTCGTCACCGACGAGGAGCGCGCGGCCGACCTGGAAGACCTCATCGAGGCTGCCCAGTAGACGCCGCCTCGACCGCCAGCGCCACCGACTCCTCGACCACCGCTTTTTGTTCGTCGCTCGGCCAGACGTTGCGCCGGTAGTACTCCGTCAGGAACTCCTCGCGCTCCGCCGGCGAGAGATCCTCGACCGGCTTCGCGTAGTGGTTGTTGCAAAAGTCCGCCAGCGCCTCCGCGTTGGCCCCGTGGACGGGCCCGTGTTCCTCTCTCACGGTGGCGGCCACTTCACGGTTGTGTGCCGCGACCGCCTCCCACTCGGCGTCTTCGCCCGGTCCCTCCAGCGGGATCTCGACTCCGCGGTCGATGTCGTCGATCCGGTCGGGTCGAACTGTCCCGTCGTCCATCCACTCTGTGGGGTGGAGCACGAGCACGGCGCGGTCCTCCTCGCGGACGCGTGCGGTGTATCCGTGTTCTGCCAGCAGCTGCTCGCGCTCCTCGCGGTACGCCGCAGCCTCGCGGTCGTCGACAGCTGCACGGGCGCGTCGCGTGAGCCGCTCTGCCTCTACTCTGACCGTCTCCGGGACCGTGTCAGGCGTCATCGAGTGCGTCGTTTGCCAGTTGGTCCGCCCGGTGATTTATCTCCCGCGGTACGTGCGAAATCGACCACTCCGAGAATCCCGCCAGCAGTTCCCGCACTTGCACCCGGTACTCCCGGAGCTGTGGGTCGTTGACGTCGTACTCCCCCCGCACTTGTTTCACGATAAGCTCCGAATCTCCCCGCACGACCACCTCGTCGAAGCCGTGGTCGGCAGCGACCGACAGCGCCCGCACCAGCGCCTCGTACTCCGCCTGGTTGTTCGTGGCCCGGCCGATGCGCTCGCCGCCCTCCGCGACGATGCCGCCGTCGGTCACGAGGACGTACCCGACCGCTGCCGGGCCGGGGTTCCCGCGGGCTGCGCCGTCGAAGTAGACGTGCGCGCGCCCTCCCGAGGACCGGAGCAGCCCCTCCAGGCGCGCGGTATCGCCGCCCTGGACGACGACCTTGTCGTCGTAGGCGACGGCGGTCGCGCCGGCGTGCTCCGCGCGCCACCGCTCGTGGTCGGTGTTCCCGGGCTGGACCTCGACACCTGCCTCCTGTAGGCGCTGGCGAGCACTCCCCGGGTCGCACTCGATGACGGGCACGCCGACCTATCCGGCCGGGCCGGTCAAGGGACTGTCGTTGTGTCCTCCCCGAGACGACGGAAGCCGAAAGATACTTGACCGAGGGTTTAAGTTCCTCGGAAATACTACTATAAAAGAGCGATGACACGGTCCAGCCGCCAGCGGGAGCGCGAGCGCGAGTCCGAGACCGAACAAGAGGAAACCGAGGGTGTCCGCGACTGTCCGGAGTGTGGGTCGGACAACATCATCAAGAGTTCTGACCGGGGTGAACTCGTCTGCGACGACTGTGGCCTCGTTGTCGAAGAGGAAAACATCGACCCCGGCCCGGAGTGGCGAGCGTTCAATCACCAGGAGCGACAGGAGAAATCCAGGGTCGGCGCGCCGACGACCCAGACGATGCACGACAAGGGGCTGACGACGACTATCGACTGGAAAGATAAAGACGCCTACGGCCGGTCTATTTCCTCGAAGAAACGAAGCCAGATGCACCGCCTCCGGAAGTGGCAGGAACGGATCCGAACCAAGGACGCCGGCGAACGGAACCTCCAGTTTGCCCTCTCCGAGATCGACCGGATGGCCTCCGCGCTCGGCGTCCCGCGCTCGGTCCGGGAGGTCGCCTCGGTCATCTACCGGCGCGCGCTCGACGAGGACCTCATCCGGGGTCGCTCGATCGAGGGCGTCGCCACCTCCGCGCTGTACGCCGCCTGTCGGAAGGAAGGGATCCCCCGGAGTCTCGAGGAGATCTCCGACGTCTCCCGCGTCGAGCGCAAGGAGATCGGGCGCACCTACCGCTACATCTCACAGGAGCTGGGCCTGGAGATGGAACCGGTCGACCCCAAGAAGTACGTCCCCCGGTTCTGTTCCGAACTCGAACTCTCCGAAGAAGTCCAGACCAAGGCAAACGACATCATCGAGACCACTGCCGAGGAGGGGCTGCTGTCGGGCAAGTCACCCACCGGCTACGCGGCGGCCGCCATCTACGCTGCCTCCCTGCTCTGTAACGAGAAGAAGACCCAGCGCGAGGTCGCTGACGTCGCGCAGGTGACGGAGGTCACGATCCGGAACCGGTACCAGGAGCAGATCGAGGCGATGGGCATCCACAGCTGAGTTCGTCAAGACTCACATTTATCAGCGATACCGCGACCAGCCCCGGCCATGTGACCGTCGCTGCGGGGCGGCCAGCGGTCGCGCGACACACCGCCTCGCAGGCAGCCGTGTCGCCTGTTCGCCACGCTCACCCGCGCGGACCAACGGGTGCCGTCCTGGGGGGATCAGATTCATGACCCGCACCCGCGTACCACCGGTCGATGCGACTCGGGGAGTTCATCGAGGATTTCGAGCGCGACGAGGCCGCTGAGCGCCGCCGGCTGGCCCGGGAGAAATCCTACGAGATCACGGACTACCTCGACGAGGTCGAGCGCCAGTTCCAGGAGACCGTCCAGGGTGACTCGCTGTTCGGCGCGACGGCCCCCGAGA
>JAZKSZ010000234.1:0-2768 GCA_036625795.1 Haloarculaceae archaeon | reverse complement strand
TCCACGGCGTCCGCCGGAGTCTGCGACGGAGGGCTCGTGGAACCGTGTTCCACGGCGTTGCGGAGGAGGTTCTCCAGCAGCTGTTGCAGCCGGGTGTAGTCGGCCCGGACGACCCGGCTGGTGTCGGTCACGAGCGTCGCGTTCCCCGTGTCGACGTACCGCCAGCATCCCTCGACGGCCCGCCGGAGGTCGACGGCCTCGGTCTCGTCGACGGCGCCGCCGTCCCGGGCGAGCGTCAGGAGGTCGTCGGCCAGCGTCTCCATTCGCTCGAGCGCGTGGACGACCGTCTCGAGGTGGACGTCATCGGTTTCCTCCCGGAGCAGTTCGAGTCGCCCCCGGGCCACGTTGAGCGGGTTCCGCAGGTCGTGGCTGACGACGCTCGCGAGCTCCTCGAGGCGCTCGTTCTGGCGCTCCAGGTGACGCCCGCGGCGCTCGTGCTCGGTGAGCTCCCGCGCGACGCCGACGACCCCCTCGACCTCGCCGTCGACCGTCAGCGGGGTGAGCTGGTAGGAGAGGGTCTCGGCCCCGTGTCCCGGGAAGTCGCCCCGGACCTCGCCGCTGAGCTCCTGGCGCTCGCCCGCCAGCAGTTCCCCGTAGGGGTCCCCGTCGTACTGCTCGCGGATGGCAGGGACCAGCGCGCTCTGGCGGCCTTCCAGGGCCTCGCGTGTCGTGTCGTAAAAGTCCGCCAGGTACTCGTTGACGACCACGAACCGGCCCTCGGCGTCGTAGATGCAGGCGGCCTCCTGCATCGCGTCGACCATCCGCTCGTACCGGCGCAGGTCCCGCTCCCGTTCCCGGTGGTCGGTGATGTCGCGAACGACGCCGATGGTGCCCCGGAACTCCCCGTCGGGCGAGGGGAGCAGGGCGAGGTGATTCTCGACGGTGAGTTCCTCGCCGTCGGCGGTGACGTTCTCGAGCTCCCAGGTGACGCTCTGGCGGTCCTCGTCGGCGAGCAACTCGCGGATGAGGTCGGTGCCGCGCTCGAACTCCGTCTCCGGGATGGTCAGCGAGGCGTGGTTCCCGACCAGCTCCTCGCGCTCGTAGCCGAAGGTCTCGACGTGGGCGTCGTTGACGTAGGTGTAGTGACCCTCGGCGTCGAGGACGTAGACGGGGTCGCCCATCGCCTCGATGAGCCGGCGGTACCGGGTGAGTTCCTGTTCGCGCTCCTCGCGGTCGGAGAGGTCCCGGACAGCACAGACCAGGTCGCCGGTCTCCGTGACCGACAGCACGTGGTCCTCCGGGAACGTCTGTCCGTCGGCCCGGCGCCCAGTCGTCCGCCCGTGCCAGTGACCCTCCGCCCGGGCAGTCGGGAGGACCTCCTCGCGGACGAGAGCCACCTCGTCGTCCGGGTAGAGCAGTTCCCAGTGCTCGCCGAGCAGCTCCCCGGGTTCGTAGCCGTAGATGTCGGCGTAGGTCTCGTTGACGTAGGTGTAGTGACCCTCGGCGTCGAGGATGCTGATCCCCTCCTGAGCGGCCTCGATAGCCTCGAGTTGACGCGTGCGTGCCCGCTCGGCGCGGGCCCGCTCGGCCGCGTTCGCGACCCGGTTCGCGAGCAGCGCGAACTGGTCGGTGCCGCCCTGCTTCTGGAGGTAGTCGGTGGCACCGGCGGAGATGGCCTCGCTCGCGACGTCCTCGCTGCCCTTCCCGGTGAAGAGAATGAAGGGAAGGTCGGGGGACTCCTCGCGGACGGTCTCGAGGAACTCGATGCCGGTCCGTCCGGGCATGTCGTAATCCGAGACGATGCAGTCGACCGGCTCGTCGGCGAGCACCGCGAGCCCGTCCGCGACGCTGGTCGCCGTCTCGACGACCAGGTCATCGCGTTCGCGCTCCAGGAGTTCGGCCGCCAGGTCGACGAAGCTCGGGTCGTCGTCGACGTGGAGCACGCGGGTCTCCGGTGTGGCCGGCGCAACCATTATCGGCGTATCGCGGATCGGAGACATAACCGTTTGGGCCGTAGTATCACTCGCTGAACTGAGCGGATAGTCGTAGAACACGCCAAAGTGCCGAATTCGTACGATTGAGGCGGGCAATATCGCGTCGGGTCTGTTCGGATCCAGAATTGAAACCGGGACCGGGCCGGGCGCGGGGCGGGAGCGCGAGCGGCCGGTTACCGCCCTTCGGCCCGGTCGCCCCGCAGCACCATGTAGGTGGTCGACAGCCGCGCGACCAGCTTGTCCTCGGAGTTGTGGACGTCACACTCGACCAGGCCGGTAGTCCGTCCGCGCTCGACGACCGTCGCCGTCGCCTCCAGCCGGTCCTCGAACGTCGGCCGCAGGAAGTTGGTCTTGAGTTCGATGTTCGTGGTCGTCTCCCCCTCCTCGAGGGTCGTCATGAACGCGAAGGCGGTGGTCGTGTCCGCCAGGGCCGTGATGACGCCGCCCTGGACGGCGCCGCCGCGGTTGGCGTGGCGGGCGCCCGCCTCCATCGACATCACTGCCTCCCCGTCCCCGATGGACTCGACCTCCCAGCCCAGGGTGCTCCCGACCGGGGAATCCGAGAGCGGTCCCGGCTGCGGCACCGCGACCGGCCCCTCCGCCTCCCCGCGCCGGCGGCGCTCGACCCCGGCGACCGCCTCGCGGACCGCCAGCTCCCGCTGGAGGGCCTCCTCGGCGACCGCCTCGGGCTCGCCCAGGTCCCGCAGCCGGTCGTACTCCGCGTCGGACAGCGACAGTTCGACGGTGTGCGTCCCGCCATCGTCTTCGGTGTCGTCCATGCACCCTCGCTACTCCGGGTCGGCAGTTGTACGTTGGGACTCCGGCAGCCGTGCC
>JAZKSZ010000233.1:0-2789 GCA_036625795.1 Haloarculaceae archaeon | reverse complement strand
CAGCGACTCGGCGCGGGTGTTGACCTCGAAGGGCGGCTCGACGGCCTTGATGCCGATCGTCCGGTAGAGGACGCCCTTTCGCTCGGCGCGGTCGGCGACGGCCGCCGCGAGCGTCCGCACGCGCTCGCGCTGGCGGGCGGGCTCGGCGGTCGCCTCCGAGAAGGCGGACTCCCGGGAGAGGCTCTTGGGCCGACCTGTCGGCTCCACCCGCCGGTCGTCCTCCCCGCGGGCGTACCGGCGGACCGCCAGCCCACGTTCGCCGAAGCGTTCTGCGAGCCGGTCGGGGTCGGCTGCCGCCAGGTCGCCGGCGGTCTCGACGCCCATCCCACGGAGTTCGCTGGCGGTGACCGGGCCGACGCCGTGGACTGCCTCGACGTCGAGCGGAGCGAAGAAGTCCCGAACCTCGCCGGGCTCGACGACGACCAGCCCGTCGGGCTTGTCCCGGTCGCTGGCGACCTTCGCCGCGCTCATCGTCGGGGCGACACCGACGCTTGCGGTGACCCCGACCTCGCGTTCGATATCCGTCTTCAACTCGCGGGCGACGGCTTCGACCTCGTCCCAGCCCACGTTGCTCGCGTCCAGATACGCCTCGTCGATACTCACCTCGCGGACAGTCCCGGCTCGCTCGCGGAGCAACGCTTTCACCTCGGCCGCGACCGACTCGTAGAAGTCCATATCGACCGGGCGGTAGAACCCGGCGTCGTCGACAGCCAGGTCCGGGTCGGTCGCCGCCTCGATCTTCCGGGGGAGGGCCTCGAGCGCGGTCGAGATAGCCTGCGCGCTCTCGACGCCATACTCCCGGGCCTCGTAGCTCGCGGTGGCGACCGCCCCGTCGGTCTCTCCGGGTTCGTAGCCCATCCCCACGACCACGGGCTCGCCCCGCAGCGCGGGCTCGCGCAACCGCTCGCAAGCCGCGTAAAAGCAGTCCATGTCGACGTGACAGACGGCCTGCGGGACGCCGTCGTCAGCGCCGCTGGCGCCGAACCACGACTCGTCCTCGTCGGATGGGTTCTCCATCGGTCGCTGAGCGGTGCCGGAGTTCGACTCAGCGCGTCACTCACCGCCGAAGCGTGAACTGAACAGCCCCGACAGGAACGCCGATATCGCGACTGCCAGCGCCACGTCGGTCAGGTCGTACTCCTCGCCGTCGTCGGCGAGGTAGACGGTGATCCCCACGCTGATCGCGACGGAGACGATGCCGTTCAGGAGGTCCTTGCCCAGTCCCATACTGGCACATCGGGCGGCGACGCGAATGTGCTTTTCGGGACCTGGGGCTGGGGAGCGGGCGACGGAAAACCGCATGGGGGGTGTTGCCGGCCGGCAATCACCGGGTCCGTTGCCTGGAAAGCGATGCCAATCGCCGGAACTGTCGGCGGTGGTTCCCGCCGAGAGCCCCACGTTCCAGGGCTCCATGTGTGTGTTTGTCACGCACACACTTAGTCCTGTCGGAGCGGCACGCGAGCCGCGAGGCGCCGCAGGCGCTTCGGCCTGTGCGAACGGGCCGTGCGCGGCCCGGAGCGCCGCGACGGCGAGCCTTCCGGGGCTTTCTGGCTGTTTTCAGTCCCTCCGACGGCACGACTGACTAAGTAAACACAACTGTCGGATGCCACGGGAGGTTTTTCACTGACGGCGCCGATCCTCGGGCAGGCAGTGACCACGTACTACGACCTGCTCGGCGTGTCGCCGGAGGCTTCCACGGAGGAGATCGAGCGGGCCTACCGGGAGCAGCTGAAGGAGACCCACCCCGACGTCAGCGACGCAGCCGACGCCAGCGACCGCACCCGGCGGCTCATCGAGGCCCGGGACGTGCTCACCGACGCGAGCGAGCGAGCCCGCTACGACCGCCTGGGTCACGAGGGCTACGTCGGGCTCGAAGACAGCGACACGCAGTGGGCAGGGCGGACCGGCAGACAGCCGAGCGCCGGAGAGACAGGCACGGATGCACGCGAGGCAAGGGAGGCCTCGACTGCTGCCGGGTGGTCCGGGTCCGGGCGCGGGGGTGCCGGCGGTCGCGCCCGGGAGGCTGGAGCGAACGGGCGCGACCCACGCGGCAGTCCGGGCGGGACGGACGACGGGCGCGGTGCGGGCCCGGGGACCGGGCGGCGTGCGCGCGAACACGTCGGGGCGCCGTCGTGGTCCGGCCACCGGGAGGCCCGGGCGGGTGCTGCCCGGGCCTGGAACCCGGACTCGCCGTACGCGGTCCACCGCACCGACGACGGGTTACACGGCAGCCGGCTCTCGCCGGTCGGCCCGTCGCTGGTTCTGCTGGCGGCGACGTTTCTGACCTATCCGGTGCTCGTCGCGGGCGTGCTGTTCCCGGGCTTTCCGCTGCTCGCGCGGGTCCTCGTCGCCGGTTGCGCGCTCGGAGTCGTCGCCTACCTCCAGTCGGTCCCGGAGGTCGGGATGGTCGTCTTCGGAACCTGGTCCGTCCTCGGGCCGGCAGTGCTGGTGGCACTCGGGGTGTCGCTGGTGTCGGTCCCCGGGGCGGTCGTCGCGGTCGCGACGGGCGTGCCGCTGGGGCTGTCGGTGCTTGTCCGGGTCGCCGTCCGGTGATCAGATGGCGTCGCAGACCCGGTCGTGAAGCTGCTCCCGGAAGCGGTGGCTGGCCTCGCTGTCGGTCTCCACCTCGAGAACCTGCGTCCCCTCGCGGTCGAGGCTCTCCTCGAAGCGGTCGACGAAGTCCCCACGGCTCCCGGCAGTCGCGAACTCCAGGTCGTAGAGCTCGCCCGTCGGGGCGAAGTCGAGCCCGTGGGGCGTCTTGAACTGCTCGGTGAAGGGCGGGTCGAACT
>JAZKSZ010000021.1:0-17292 GCA_036625795.1 Haloarculaceae archaeon | reverse complement strand
CAGCGAGAAAGCCCCGAAGCGTTTCGGTCGAGGGACTCGCTGCGCTCGTCTTCCAAGCCGTCGGTCGCTCCGCTCCCGAAGACCTCGCACGGCAGTCGTCGCGTAGGCGGGAACGAGTTCCCGCTCGCTCCCGTTCGCTTCGCTCACGGGAACGGCCGGAGCCGCGACAGCGCGCGCCCGGGTCGTGTCCGGGCGGGGCGTGACCGGCTTCGCTCGGAACGTGGGCCACGGTAACAGTAGCAACGACTTTACTCCAGGCGCCCGGCGTCCCGGTAGATGGTACCGGAGGAGGTCAGCGGCGAGTCCGGGCTCGTGGTCGCGCTGGTCAGCGGGTCGCATTTCATCAACCACATGTACCTCGTGATCCTGCCGCCGATCCTCACGGTCCTCACCGGCTCCTTCGCGGTCGGCCTGGGCGCGCTCGGAGTCGCGATGGGCGTCCAGTCGCTCGTGAATACCGCTTGCCTCCTCCCCTACGGCTACCTCTCGGACACCCGCTCGCGGACGCTCGTGCTCGCGGCCTGTCTCGGCCTGGGCACTTTGGGCGTGGCCATCGTCGCTGCCGCCCCCTCCTTCGGGTGGCTGGTGGTCGGCCAGGCTGTGGTCGGCCTCGGAGTCGCGGGCCACCACCCGGTCCACTTCCCGCTACTGTCGGACGCCACTCCGGAGTCCTACCGCGGACGGGCCTTCTCCGTGCACGGCTTCGCCGGCAGCATCGGCTTTGCAGCCGCACCGGCGGTCATCACGGGCGTGCTCGCGGCGGGCTACTCCTGGCGCGTCGCACTCGGCCTGCTCGCGGGCGTCGGCGCGGTCTACGGCCTCTTCACTGTGCTCGCACTGCATTTCTTCGTCGACGGGTCGGTCACTCGGCCGGCGCTGGTCGAGGACGGCGACGCCACCCGGACGGCCGGTGACGCGGACCTCGGCGACCGCGCACGTGCAGCCTTCTCGGGCTTCCGGGAGCGGGTGACGGAACTGACCGACTCCCCCGCGATCGTCGCGCTGGCGGCGCTGGCGCTTGTCTCCTCGACGGCCGCCTGGGGCGTGACTTCCTACGCCGCGGTCTTCCTGGAGAACGGCTACGGCGTCTCCCAGAGCCTCGCCAGCCTCGCACTCACGGGGATGTTCGTCGCCAGCGCCGTCATGATCCTCGTCGGCGGGACGCTCGCGGACGTCGTTTCGCCGGGACCGGTGATGGTCGCCAGTTACGCGCTCGTGACGCTGGTCGTCGGCATCCTCGCCTCGGGCGTACTGCCAGCGCTGGCCGCCGTGGGCGCGGTCGTCCTGGTCGGTGGGGTCCGCAGTCCCAGCGCCCCGGCGCGGTCGACGCTTGCCGACCGGATCTCCGAGCGGGCGGACCTGGGGCAGAACTTCGCGGCCATCACCGTCGGGATCATGCTCGGCAGTGCGGTCGCCCCGACGGTCTTCGGCGTCGTCATCGAACACGCGGGCTACCGGACGGCCTTCTCCCTGATCGCCGGCATCGCTGCCCTCGCGCTCGGGCTGACGCTGTGGGTGCTCCGGCGGTACGGGACCACCTTCGCGGGGACTGACGGGGTGCCGACGCCCGGCGACGACTGACCGGTTGCGGCCGGTTCTCCCGACCCGCCGGACTCAGCTGACGGTGTGTCGCAGCGTCCCGATCCCCTCGATCTCCAGTTCGATAGTGTCGCCGTGGTCGACCCAGCGGTCGAGGTCGTAGCCACAGCCGCCACCCACGGTCCCGGTCCCGAGCACGTCTCCGGGGTGGACCGTTTCCCCCATCGCCGCGTGTTCGAGCATGTCGCCGACGGAGTGGTGGGCCTCCCCGCTGTTGCCCTCGCTCCAGACCTCGCCGTTGACGCGGGCGGTCATCCGGGCGTCCCCGGGGTCGAAGGCGTCCGCGGTGACGAGGTAGGGGCCGAAGCCGTTCGCGAAGTCCTTGCCCTTCCCGGGACCGAGCCCCATCGTCATCTCCTCGCCCTGGATGTCGCGGGCGCTGAAGTCGTTGAAGACGGTGTAGCCGGCGATGTACTCCTCGGCCTCGCTCGGGTCGATGTCGCGACACTCCCGCCCGATTACGACGCCGAGTTCGAGTTCGAAGTCCAGCCGGTCGGTGTAGTCGGGCCACTCGACTTCGGTGTTGGGGGGGACGGTGCTGTCGGGGTTGCCCTTGTAGTAGGCCGGCAGGTCGTACCACTCCTCGGGTTTCTCCGTGCCGTGCGCTTCGAAGACCGAGAAGTCACGGATGGTGTTCGGCCGGGGCAGCGGCGCCCGCAGCGAGACGGCGTCCTCGTCGTAGGTCACCTGGCCGCCACGTGGCCCCTCCGCCGGGAGGTCGCCGTCGGCGGCGGCCACACGCACCTCCCGGGCGGCCTCGATGGCCTCGGGGCCGTTGCGCAGCAGTTCGAGCATGTCGGGCGGGACCAGCGCCCGCGCGGCCTCGACGGGGCGAGTGCGGCCCTCGTCGGCGAGGATGGCCGCGTAGCCGGCCGTCAGGTCAACCAGGCTGTCGCCGTACGTTACGCCCACCCGGTCGATGGGGCCGACCGCGGTCTCGACTGTGAACGTCGCGAGTCGCATACGGGAGCGACTCCCGCCGGCGACAAAAAGGTTCGACGAGGGGTGTCTGTCCGTCCCGTCGGCGTCGGGACGGGCCGTCGGCGTCACAGCGTCCGGTCGGGGGAGAGACGGGCGCTCGCACCCGGAGCGTTCGGGGTCCGTAGCTCACGACTCCCTGTCGAGGACCGACTCCTCGGCGCCCGTGAAGACCACCAGGGCGGTGAGTTCGTCGTCGATGTCGACGAAGTCGTGCTCGACGCCCTGTTCGACGTAGACGACGTCACCCTCCTCGACGTCGTACCTCTCGGGCCCGACGTGAACCGTCCCGGACCCGGAGAGCACGACGTAGAGTTCGTCCTCCCTGTGGGGGGTCTTCGGTTCGGGATTGGGGTACCGAGCGAGTTCGACGCGCATCGACGCCTCGCTCAGCACCTCCACGTAGCTCGTCCCGTCCTGCTCGAGTCGGTCGGCCAGTTCGGCGGTAGAGACGTGGGCCATCGTCTTCGACTCGGAGTACGGGCGCCGTCTCCGATGAACACTTCGGTCGCCCCGGCACAGCAGATCCCGCGTCCGGGTGATTCCCTCCGGGTAGTTGAGCCCCGCCGGCCCCCAAACCAGTAAGAGCCTGCCCGCCGAATCCACGCGCATGGCAGACAGCGTGACCCGGTTCGACATGCCCCGACCGGACCTGCCGGCCTACCTCACTGCCTCGCCCGACGAGCCGATCGGCTGTCACCTCGTCGACGACACACTGTTCGGGACGGGCTACGCCCTGAGCACCGACCAGTTGCTCCGGAAACTCGAGGCCGCCGGGGGCCTCGAGCGCGTGGTCGTCGAGCACGAGGACACCGACCACTACGGCGCGCTCCCGGGCGTGGTCGAGCGGTTCGACCCCGAGGTGGTCGTCCCGGATGGGGACCACGCCTTCCTCCAGCGGACCTACGCCGACCTGGAGGCCGACCGCCTCATCGCGGGGGGCGAGGAGGTGGCGGGCTTCCGGGCCGTCCGGGTGCGCGGGCACACCTACGGCAACATGGCCTTCGTCGACGAGTCGGCAGGGCTGCTCGTGGCGGGCGACACCGTCGTCCGGGCCGACAGCGACATCGCGCCCGACCGCCGGTGGTCCGGGCCGCTGGCTCCGCCGGCGGAGATGTTCAACCGCGACACCGAACGCGCCCGGCGCAATCTGGTCGCGCTCGCGGACCTGAGCGTCGACGACATCCTACTGACCCACGGCGAGGACGTCCGCGGCGGCGGGAGCGACGCGGTCGACCGGCTGCTCCGCGACCTGGGGCTGCACTGGGAGCTGTAGCCGTCCGCTCGGCTCCCCGGGCGCCCTGGCCCCGTCACTCGTCCCGGGTGCCCTCGGGGAGCCGCCGCTCCATCGCCGCCAGGTACTCGGCGGCGGCGTCGGGCTCGACGCCGTCCGCGCCTTCGGGGCCGTCGCCCTCGCTGTCCCCGCCACCGGTCCCCGGGTCGAGCAGCGTCCGGGCCTGTCCGCAGCCGTGGAGCAGTTGCCCGCGGAGGTCCCCCTCGGGGAGCTTGTTGGTCGCGACCGCCTCCGCGCTGGTGACGGCCTCGCGAGCGGTGTCGACATCGCCGTCGGTCAGTGCCTCCTGTCCTTCGGTGACCAGCTGGGAGAGCACCGCGAGCGCGTCTGCCGGGGGGTCCTCGGTCACACTTCCCATCACGGCCGGAGGCTCAAGAATCCCCGCCAACGTTTATCGACCCGCCGACCCTACTGGCCGGCGTGTCCGACCCACACTCGAATCCGGATCCGACTCCCGCACCCGGCGACCAGCGGAGCGTCCTCGGCGACCCCCTGGAGCCGTGCAGCGAGGACCCCACCACCGGTTACCTGCGGGACGGCTGCTGTACCGCCGCCGACGGCGACCGCGGCCGCCACCACCTCTGTGCCGAGGTGACCGAGGACTTTCTCGAGTTCTCGCGGGCGATGGGCAACGACCTGGTGACGCCCCGCCCCGAGTTCGACTTTCCGGGACTCGAGCCCGGGGACCGCTGGTGTCTCTGTGTCGGCCGGTGGGTCGAGGCCGTAGAGGTCGGCCGGGCGCCGCCGGTCGTCCTCGCGGCGACCAACGAGGCGGCGCTCGCCCACCCCGATGTCGACCGCGAGACGCTGCGGGAGCACGCGGTCGAGGACTGACGCTCAGCCGGCGTCGCCCGTGCCCGCGAGCGCCGAGAGCAACTCCAGCGCTACTGCCTTGTCCAGCGGGTCGTTGGCGTTGCCACAGTGGGGTGACTGGACGCAGGCCGGACACCCCGCTTCACAGTCGCAGGCGGCTACCAGGTCCCGGGTCGTCGCCGCGAGGTCGTCGACGGTCCCGAAGGCCGCCCGCGCCAGCCCCACGCCCCCCGGGTGGCCGTCGTAGATGAACACCGTCGCGCGGTCGGTGTGGGGGTGGACCGGCGTCGAGAGCCCGCCGACGTCCCGGCGGTCACAGAGGAACTGCAGCGGGAAGGTGGCGATCATGGCGTGCTCGGCGGCGTGGATCCCCCCGTTGAACTCCCCCGTCCCCCGCAGCCGGGTTTCGAGTGCCGGCGGGAGGGCGTAGTACAGCGCTCGCGTCTCCAGACTCGTCTCCGGCAGGTCGAGCGAGCGGCGCCCGAGCGTCTCCCCGCCCTTCCGGCGCTCGTAACCCGTCACCCGCTTGCGCATCGTCACCTCGGCGAAGCGGACGGCCACCTCCGACGCGGCCGCGAAGCGCCGCTCGCGGATGTCGCGCTCGACGGTGATCTCCTTCTCGTGGAGCGGGCGGGTGTAGTAGTCGGCCCAGGTGCGGTCGAGCGTCGCCACGCCGTGGGAGAGGTCCAGGTCGACCACCTCGTAGGTCGACCCCTGGTGGTGGTAGATGGCGCCCGGGTGGGAATCCCGGAGTGCGTCCGCGAATCCGAGCGAGCCCACGTCGTCGCCGTCAGTCGTGCGCAGCTGGACCGTCCGGTCGTCTGCGGTCCGCAGGCTGGTCTCCTGCTGGGGGCTGCCGGCGCCGTCGTAGAGCCACCGGAGCCCGTCGTCGGTCGAGCGCCGTGTCAGCTCGCCCGCGTCGGTCAGCCCGGCCACGACGTCCGGGAAGGAGTCGCCGAAGTGGGACTCGTCGCCGGGGCGCAGCCAGTTCTCGCCCGCGGCCGCCCGGACGTGCGCCGGGAGGATCTGGTCGTTCCCGGGGTTCGTGATGGCCCGTTCCGGGGGTTCGTCGAAGAGGACGTCGGGCTCGCGCATCACGTACTGGTCGAGCTGGTCCTCGCTCGCCACGAGCACGACGAGGCTCGGCTCGGTCCCCCGGCCGGCCCGGCCGGCCTGCTGGAAGGTTCGCATCCGGGTGCCCGGGTAGCCGTCGAGTACGACGGCGTCGAGCCCGCCGACGTCGACCCCGAGTTCGAGCGCGGAGGTCGACCAGGCCCCGCGGACCTCCCCCGACTTCAGCCCGGCCTCGATGGCCTCCCGGCGCTCGTCGGGCAGCGCGGCCTGGTAGGCGGCCACCGCGGTCGCGAGGTCGCCCTGCCCCTGTTCCCTGAGGGCGTCGGCGCTCTCGCTGGCGTAGCGCTCGACGCCCTGCCGGGAGGCGGTGAAGGCGACAGTCTGGTGGCCGCGGCCGAGGAGGTCGACGAACAGCCGTTTGGCCTCGGCGTGGCTCGACCGGCGGCGGCCGGTTCCCCGGTCGGTCTCGGGGGGGTTCCACAGCAGCCAGTGGGTCGACCCCGTGGCGCTCGTGTCCTCGTCGACGAGGTGGTAGCGGTCGGGCGCCTGGCCGGTGACCGTCGCGGCGTGCTCGACGGGGTTACCGATGGTCGCCGAGCAGCAGACGTACTGCGGGTCGGCGCCGAAGCGCTCGCAGACGCGGTTGAGCCGGCGGAGGACGAGCCCGACGTGGCTGCCGAAGACGCCGCGGTAGGCGTGAACTTCGTCGACGATGACCGTCTCCAGGCGCTGGAAGAACCAGTCCCACAGCCGGTGGGAATGCGGCAGGATCCCGTAGTGGAGCATGTCCGGCGTCGTGAGCAGGACTGTCGGCTGGCGGTCCCTGACGGCTTCCTTCTCGGTGCGGGAGAGCCGTCCGGTGTAGCGGTCGACGGTGACCCGCGACCCGAACCCGAGGTCGCCCGCGAGGTCGGTCAGCGTCTCCGTCTGGTCGTTGATCAGCGCGACCTGCGGAGCGATATAGAGCGTCGTCCCGAGGTGGTCCATCGCCCGCTCGAAAGCGGGGACAGTATAGGCGAGGCTCTTGCCGCTCGCCGTCGGCGTCGCGAGGACGGCGTGCTCGCCGCCGCGCACCGCCTCGATGGCCGCGGCCTGGTGGTCGTAGAGGGCGTCGATTCCCCGGCCGGAGAGCGCCGACGCCAGCCGGGGGTCGAGGTCGACCTCGCGGGTGCTCGCCGCCCGGCCCGGGCGGACGCGGTGGTCCCGGACCTGCCCGCGGCCGGCGCGGCGGTCGCGGAGCCACTCGACAGTGTCGTCCACACCCACGGGAGGGCCTGCGGGGGATTAGCGGTTGTGGTCGGCAGGGGAACGGCGGGTTCCGGCCCACCGGCAGCCCGGCGCCGACCCCCGGTCAATCCTCGAGTTCGCCAAAGCGGAACTCCCCGGCCCCGCGCCAGGGCTGGCGGCCGATGCCGAACAGCGGCGCCAGCGAGCCGTCGCCGTTGACGAACTGGTCCCAGACCACGAGCGCCGAGGGGAGGACGACCACCGACGCGATGAAGGCATAGAAGATCGAGAGGCCGGTGAGAACGCCGAACTGGCCGATGGCGGGGAACAGCGCGAGCGCGAGCACGCCGATCCCGGAGACGGTGGTGAGCATACTTCCGAGGAGGGCGCCGCCAGTTCCCCGGACGGTCCGGTCGAGTGCCGGGACCAGCTCCCGCTCGGCGCGCTCGTCGGCGAAGCGGTGGGTGACGTGGACCGAGTAGTCGATCCCCAGCCCGATCGTGATCGCGAGGATGGTGGCGGTGATCGCGTTGAACGGGATCGAGAGGACACGCATCGAGGCCGCGACGGCCACGACAGTCACCAGGATCGGGACGAGGTTGGCGACGCCCAGCGACCCGTACCCCTCGAGCACGGCGTAGATGAAGACCAGAAACAGCGCCGCGCCGACCAGCGCGACGGCGAGGCTGGTGAGCGCCGAGGAGAGGATCAGGTCCGAGACCGCCTGGAAGACGATGGTCTGTCCGGTGGGGGTCGCCGAGGCGCGGTACCGGTCGGCGACCTGCCGGGCGTCGCCCTCGACCGCCGACTGGGAGGCGTCGGCCTCGACGGAGTAGACGACCCGGGTGCTGCGGTAGTCCTCCGTGAGATACGACAGCGCCTGCGAGCGAGCCGGCGAGTCAAGCAGGGCGTCGTAGACCTCCCGGAGGTTGTCTTCGGGAATCCCGTCCCCGTCGGGGTCGTTGCGGTCGACCAGCCGACGGAACTCGGGGTCGCGGGCCGCCTGCGACCGGATGACGTCGAGGACCGACTGGTACTCCGCCTCCCGGTTCGCGCTGACGAAGGAGTCCGGCGGGTTCTGCCCGGCCCGCTGGATGGACTCCAGGCTGGACTCGCGTGTCATCGGTGCCTCGATGAACACTGTGGCGGAGGACTGCTGGGCGGCCGCGAAGCGGTCCTCGAGGAGGTTCAGCGTGCCGGTCACGCTGTAGCTGCCCGGCTGGAACGGCTCGGGGAGTTCGTAGAGGACCTCCGGGACGTCCTCGGGCGGGAGGAAGTCCTCCTGGGAGAAGCTGGTGTCGACGCCGGTCGCGTAGACGCCGGCACCGACCGAGAGCAACAGCATGAGCGCCAGGAAGATAGCGGGTGCGCGCTTCCCGACGACGACCCCGACCCGGAGGGCCGAGGAGAGGAGCGACCCTTCGGACCCGAGCGGCGACTGGGAGAACGTGGGGATCGGGTACCGCTCGCGGGCCCGGTCCAGCTTGACTTTCGCGGCGGGCAGAAAGACCCCGAAGATCAGGAACGTGAAGACGATCCCGACGGAGGCGACCAGCCCGAAATCCCGGATCGGCGGCAGGTCGCTGGTGAAGTTGGCGGCGAAGCCGATGACGGTCGTCCCGGTGACGATGAAGAACGCCACGAGCAGCTGGTCGGTGGTGGTCCGCATTGCCGGCCCGGTGTCGACACCCAGCGCGAGCTCCTCCCGGTAGCGGTTGATCGCGTGGATGCCGAAGTCGATCCCCACGGCGAGCAACAGCGGCGGGACGGCGATCAGCATCTGGGAGAAGGGGATCCCGGCAAGCCCCATGAATCCGAAGGTCCAGACGATCGCCATCAGCAACGCCCCCAGCCCGAGCAGCAGGTCCATCAGGTCGCGGTAGGCGACCACCAGAAACAGGAAGATGAAGAGCACTGCGGCGGGGACGACGATCAACAGCGAGTCGGTGATCACCGTCGAGAACTCGTCGGCGAGGATCCCGGACCCGAAGACGGTGACCGAGGCGCCGGCCATGCGGTCGATGCGCTGCTGGATCGGGGTCAGCGGGCTCGACCCGCCCTGGCCGGCGCCGGCCGAGATCCCCGCCGGCACCTCGTGAGAGACCGTCCCGAGTGTCGCGCTCGCACTCGCCGCCTGCGCGTTGAAGTCGGTGCTCAGGACGTTCGTGAACGACCCCCGGTCGGAGAGCCCGCGGACGGCACGGTCGACCTCCGTCGCGCTCGCCCGTTCGACGGCGGTGACCTGCTCCTCGAGGGTGTCGGCAGCCGGGTCGAGCTGTCGTGCAACCTGCTGTGCGGCGCTGCTCGTCCCCGTGGCCCGGAGGTCGGTGCGGCTCTCGACCCGCTCCTGGAGCCGGAGCATCCGCAGCATCGCGGGTTTGGAGAGGACGTTTTGCTCCTGCTGGATCAGCTGGGTGCTCCCGGTGTCGGGCGAAAAGGTCGGCGAGAACTCGCGGTTGACCTCCTCGAGGGCCTGCTCGGAGGGAAGGCCAGTGGTGAACTGGCTGGTACCGGCCTCGGTGGAGATGCCCCCGAGCCCGAACGCGAACACCCCGGTCACGAGCAGGAAGACGAGCACGACACGACCGGGCTGGTTGACGATGCGGTCGTCGGTCCAGTCGACGAACCGCTGGTGGTCGACGGCCGCCAGGCGGTCGCGGATCCGGGTCATCGGTCAGGCGAACCTGCGGTAGGCGTACACCCCGGCGGCGACGAGCACGACGACCACGAGCACCAGCGGGAGGACCGGCAGCCCGCCGCCGCCGTCGGAGTCCTGGGTCACCTGCAGCGGCAGCCGGTAGGTGTCGGAGGTGACCGTGTCGCCGTCCGCGTCGTCGTACTGGAAGTCCATCGACAGCGGGTAGGTCTTGGCGAGGGCCCCGCTCCCGGCGCCGACGTTGAACACGACGGTCTCGGACTCCCCGGGCTCGAGCCGGGAGACGAACGCCTCGTCGTCACCGGCCGAGAGCGGGTCCTCGGCGAACAGCTTCGCCGAGATGTCGGTGTAGACCTCGTTGCCGTTGTTGGTCACCTCGACCTCGAGTTGCGTCGAGTCGCCCGCAGGGACCGACGCACCGGTCACGTCGAGCCCGAAGGCGTCGGTGTCCGGCCCGACGTCGGCGCGGACGTCGAACGTGTCGCTCTGTCGCTGCTGACCGTCGGCGTTGCGGTACTGGACCGCGACCGAGAACTGCTTGGCCCCGGCCTCGGCGCTTGAGGAGACCTCGAGCGGGACCGCGAAGTCCGCCGACTCGCCGGGCGCGAGCGTTCCGACCGGCGCCTCGGTCTCGATGGCCGTCACCGTCCCGGACTCGCTCGTGAACCGGACGACGGCGCTGTCGACGGGGCGTTCGCCGGTGTTGGTGACCGTCCCGCGCAACTCGCCTTCCTCGCCGACCGCGAGCGTCGTCGTGGTGTTCGACACCGCGAAGGTCTGCTCCGGCGCCGGCGTGACTCCCAGCGACCGGCTCGGGGCCGCGGCTGTGTCGCCGTCCCCGTCCCGGTAGGAGACCGTGGCCGAGAGCGTGTACTCCCGCGGCTCCGCGTCCTCGGTCGCCGCGAGGTCGTAGGTCACCGTCCGGGTCTCGTCCGGTGCCCACTCCCCGACGAAGCGGCTGGCGGTCGCGCTCCCCTGGAAGGTGACCTGACTGCTCGTCGATTCGAGTCGCACTTCGGCGTCGTCGACGGCGAGTGGCCCGTCGTTGCGCACCTGGACGGTCACGGTCCCCGTGTCGCCGACCGCCACGGCGCTGGTCGCGTTCACCACGCTGAACGCCTGGCGCGGGGCCGGCGACACCGGGACAGTCGTCGGCTCCGAACTCCGGCTGACGCCCTCGGCTTCGTACTGAGCGGTTAGCGTCAGCGCGTAGTTCCCGTTGCGGGCCGAGGGTGCGGCAGTCACCTCGTAGTCGACCGTGGTCCGCTCGCCGGGGGCAAGCGTGCCGACCGACCGCGTCCCCGAGGCCGACCCGCCGACGGTGAGGTCGGCGTTGGGTGACTCCAGGGTGAGCGTCGCGTCGTCGGCGGCCGCCGAGCCGGCGTTCTCGACGGTCAGCGACACCGTCTCGGTCGAACCCGCCCGGACCTCGGAGTCGACCGCGACCACCTCGACGGAGGCGTCGTCCTCCACTTCGAGCGTGACGGGGATCGTCCGGCGGACGGTCCGCTCGGTCTCGTCGCCGTCGCTGTCGTCGATCTGTGAGGTGTAGGTGTACTCGACGGCGACGTCGACGGTGTAGGTGCCCGGGCTAGCGTCCTCGTCGACGGTGACGGGGACCGACAGCGGCGGTGCCGACCCCTCGGGCAGCGACCCGACCGCCTGCGTGCCGGTCCTGACGTCGAGTGGCACGTCGTCGTCCTGGACAGTGACGGTCAGCCCGCGTGCGGTCGTGACCCGGCTGGCCCACTGCGGGTTCCGGGCCGACCCCGAGTCGACGTCGCCGCGGTTTATCAGCTGTAACTGGAGTCGCGTCTCCTCGCCGGGGGTGACGGTGTTGTCGGTGAAGGCGGCATCGAGCTCCGGTTCGCCGCTGACGTCAGCGGCAGCCGGAGCGGGGACGACCGACAGCACGACTGCGAGCGCGACGAGCAGGCGCAGGTATCTCATTGAGGTTGCCCCACGTTGTGATGCCCTACAGGTATAACTGTCCGAAACGGCGACAAACGGGAGTAGTGTTTGTTCTAAAATACTAACAGACTGCCACCGACCCGCTCCGGGTTACACGCCGGTAATGGAGTGGCGCGGATGTGTGCTAAGGTTTAACAATATCGGAACGTAACCTCGTGGTGTGAGCCAACCAGACAGCCAGTCCCCGCCGACCGACTCCGACAGCCCGCCACCCGACCACCGGTACGCCCAGCTGGCAGTCGGGGACCAGGTGGTCGTCTACGACCGGAAGAACCACCGCGCGTGGGTCCAGTCCGACGCCGCGGTCAGCGCCGAGTCGATGGCCTGAGCGGGCTTACGTGAGACAACCCACTAACTGATTTTAAGTCCCCGGCACCCGTACCGGCCGGTATGGAGGACAGCGACCACGACCAGCTCGCGGTCTGGTGTGCGGGCGACGAGTGGTGTCCCATCACGACGACGGCGACGCTGATCGGCCGCAAGTGGCACCCCGTCATCGTCCACCGGCTCCTCGAGGGGGGGCCACAGGGGTTCAACGCGTTGCAGGAGTCCGTCGACGGTATCTCGAGCAAGGTGCTCTCCGACAGCCTCGACGACCTCGAGGACGCGGGGCTGGTCGACCGGGCGATCATCTCCGAGAAACCCTTCCGGGTCGAGTACTCGCTGACCGAGCGCGGCGCCGACCTCGAGCCGGTGGTCGAGGCGATGCGCGAGTGGGGCCAACGCCACCTGATGCCCGCCGGGGACCGGTCCTCGTCGGTCATCTGAACCGGCCGTGCCCGCGGACGGTTACGACGACCCGCGGCTGATCGACTGGTGGGTCTCGACGAGGTCATCGAACCCGTCGACGCGGCTCCGGAGGTCCGCCGCGAGCTGGTCGGCCCGTTCCTGGAGCCGCTGGAACTCCTCGTTTGCCTCGAGTTCCGCCCGCGTCTTCTCCTCTCTGAGCACCGCGAGTTTCGAGACGATCTGGAAGAACTCGTCGAGGCGGTCGTCCGTGCCGTCCGTGGGGCCGAGGTGCTGTTCCAGCGTCTCCACGATCGTCTCCCGGTCGACGGGCTTGCAGAGGTAGTCGTCGAAGTCCATCTCCAGGATGTTCAGGTCCGGGTCGACCGCGGTCGTCATCACGACCACGCCGCCGTACCCCCGGTCGCGCAGTCGCTCGAGGACTTCGTCGCCGGAGAGCTCCGGCATCCGGCGGTCGAGCAGGACCGCATCGACGTCCTCGTCGATGGCCTCCAGTGCTTCCTCGCCGCCGTAGGCGACCCGGGTCTCGTAGTCCGTCTCGAGGCGGAGTGCGTAGGTGTCCGCCACGGCGACCTCGTCGTCGACCACCAGGACGACGTGACTGCTCTGTGCCACACGCACAGTTCGGACAGCACCCGTATAGGCTCTTTGTCCGGCGGTGGCTGACGCGAGTGCCTTACTCGTGGTGGCGCCCGATCTCCCGGAAGGCGGTGTCGATGTCCTCGAATCCCTCGAGGGCGTCGTCCATCTGGGCTTTGAGCTCGTCTGCCCGCCGGGAGAGCTCCTGGAGTTCCCCGTTCTCGCTGACCTCCTGTGCGGACAGCTCCGCCTCCAGGAGCGCGAGCTTCGAGGTCACTTTCATGTACTCCGAGAGCCGCGTGTCGTACCGCTTGGCACGGAGCTGCTGGTCGATGGCCGCCGTCAGGTCGTCTTTCTCGACAGGTTTGCAGAGGTAGTCGTCGAAGGGCATGTCGATGATGTCCATCCCGGGGTCGACGGCGGTGAGCATGATCACCCGGGTGTCGTCCCCCCGGTCGCGCAGTTGCTCGAGGACTTCGTCACCGGAGAGCTCCGGCATCCGGCGGTCGAGCAGCACGATGTCGACGTCCTCGTCGACGGCGTCCAGCGCTTCCTCGCCGCCGTAGGCGACCCGGGTCTCGTAGTCCGTCCCGAGGCGGAGCGCGTACACGTCGGCGACTTCGGGCTCGTCGTCGACGACGAGCACGGTCGCGTGAGCACTCTCCGACACAGCAGGACGCACGACACCGCCGGTAATAAGTGTGTGTCATCCGCCCGGCGCCCCCGAAAGCGGGCGCCCGGACGACGGGGAGCACCGCGTAGCGGAAGTTTAAAGACTGGCTGAGCGGGACTTCCGAGCACGGATGCTCGCGCCACTCCAGCTCGTCGACAGCTTCCTCCTCAACTACAACGTGGGGGACGCGTTCGTCGTGGTGTTCGCGCTCGGGCTGCTCGCGACGCTCCCGTTGCGCTCCCGGAAAGTGACCACGCTCCACATCATCGTCTTCGGGCTCATCTTCCTGCTGACTCCGTCGAGTATGATGAGCGTCGAGGGGCCGACACACCTCCTCGGTAGCCCCGTCCAGTACAAGATGCTCGGGCTCCTGCTTCTGGTCGTCGGCCCGGTCTTCTACACGACGTCGAACCGGTAGCCGCCGGTCCATCGGCGTTCCACCCGCCGGCGCGAGCGCCACCCCGGGCAAGGTTAATGCGTCCCGACGGCAACTGTCCCGTATGGCCGCTGTCGCCACGGAAGAGCCATGAGCGGGGACGAAGACTGGTTCGAGCGGGCCCTCCGGAAAACCGAGACGGAGACCGAGACGGGGGGCGACGATGGGGACAGCGAGGGAGGCAGCGACGGCGAAGGCGGAGGGAACGACGGCGACTCGGTCGGGGCCGCGCCCGCGAGTGACGCCGTCGATGGCGCCGAGGACCCCTTTGACGACGTGTTCGGTGACGGGAGCGCCGACGAGGCGGTCGGTGACTGGGACCTCGGCCAGGCGGTCGGCGACGACACTTCCTTCGACGACGGCGACGATGACAGCCCGTTCGGCGACGACGTCTCGTTCGACAGTGCGGGGAGCGACGCGGACCCGTTCGGCGGGGACGGCGGGGACCCGTTCGACGACGACTTCGCGAGCGCATTCGGCAGCGAGACTGACTTCGCCGACGAGGAGTTCGAATCCGACGTCCCCCGGATCGACATCGGGATCGAGGGGCTGGACGACATGATCCTCGGCGGGGTCCCGGAGCGACACCTCATCGCCTGCATCGGCGGGGCCGGCAGCGGCAAGACCACCTTCGGCCTGCAGTTTCTCCACCACGGGCTGCAGAACGGGCAAAACGGCGTGTTCATCACGCTCGAACAGACCTACGAGGGCATCATGGACACCGCCAACGGGCGGGGCTGGGGGTTCGACCGCTACGAGCAGGAGGACGCGCTGGCGGTCGTGGACCTGGACCCCGTCGAGATGGCGAACAGCCTCGACAACATTCGCGGCGAGCTCCCGGAGCTGGTCAAGGACTTCGACGCCGATCGGCTCGTGCTCGACTCCGTCTCGCTGCTGGAGATGATGTACGACGACGAGGCCCGCCGCCGGACCGAGGTCTTTGATTTCACCCGCTCGCTGAAACAGGCTGGCGTCACCACCTTCCTCACCAGCGAGGCCAGCGAGGACAACGAGTACGCCTCCCGTCACGGTATCATCGAGTACCTCACCGACGCGGTCTTTTTCCTCCAGTACATCCGCGGGCAGTCCCAGGAGACCCGCCTGGCGGTGGAGATCCAGAAGATCCGCAACGCGAACCACTCCCGCGAGCGCAAGCCCTACGAGATCACCGCCGAGGGGATCTCGGTGTACCAGCAGGCGAATATCTTCTAGACCACCTTTTTCCCGCTCGGGTTCGCCTGCGGCGAACCACTCGCGGCAAAAACGTGGGCGAAAAAGGCGAGCGCGCGGCGACTGCCGCGCGCTCGAGAACCGCGCGCCTGCGGCGCGCGGATGCTCGCTTTGGACCGGCCCCGGGCCGGTCCCGGGCTCGGTGCGGGCCTGCCCTTTCCCGTCGCTCGCGACCCTCGGCGCGGGGCTTGCGTTGCTCGCCCCGGCACTCGGGCACGCTCGCCCGGCCGGAACGGTGGTCGCTCTCGCAGTCGCTGCCGTAGCGGCCGCCGCCTCACTCGCAGACCAGATACGACGACTCGACGGTCGGCTCGTCCTCGGTGACGGTCGTCTCGAACGCACCGAGGCACACTCCACGACCTCGGCACTATCGCTGCCGTCCCCGGTTTCGGCCGTGAGCGTGTGGCTGTCCCCGATGGGGACCGAGGCGTCGACCGACCGTGTGGCTCCGGCACCGAGGTCGACACCGCGCTCGGTCACCATCTCACCGGCCCGCAGGAGCACGCGTCTGGGGGGCACACCCGGAGTGGGTGGCGAGACCGACAAATCCCCTCTGGAGGGTCAAACAGCCGTCTGTGCCGACCGCGCCCGACGGCGGGCCGCCGGCAAATCAGGGGTTTTATGACCTTTCTTCACGAAAATTTACATGCATTCAAAAACAAAGAAAAAACCGACACTTTCTTTTACAATCGTGCCGTTGACTGTCCCATCGGCACTCGTCCCGCGGAACCTACCCGTGCGACGACATCCGGGCTGACCGCTCCCACGCCGACGGCAGCACCGCATCCCGACTGTGGCGCATTCACGCCCACGACAGCCAACACCGACGTTCACCCCCCATGACAGCCAACACCGACCCAGCCGACCGTGCCCTCGAACCGCTCACCGATGTCGGCCGGCTCCGCCACCGCGACGACGTGTCGTTTCACCGGGAGGAGGACACCGTCCCCGCGACGGTTGTCGACGAGGTGGCCGACCTCCCGGACCTCGCCTCCGTCGGCATCACGAACGAGGAGGGCGAACTGCTCTGCCGCCGGCTCACCGAGACCTGTTCGTGGAAGATCCCCACCGAATCGGTCGCGCCCGGCGAGGACTTCGCGGCCGCCATACGCGAACACGTCCCCGAGACACTCGGCTTCCGGGTCGAGGTGGACGCGCTCGTCGGCGTCTGGGAGGTCCACCTCGCGGCCGCCGACGGCGACCGGACAGCCACCCGAACGTTCGTGACCTTCGAGGGTTCGCCGGCCGACGCTCGCTACGAGGTCGACGCGGGGGCAGCCGACGACCCAGTCGAAGAGGCCGGCTGGTTCGCCGAACTCCCCGAGGACGCCGACCGACTCCCCGGAACCGACCACTTCCTGGTCTAGCGCACCACGGTCACGGGAACCGGCGAGCGCCGGATGACCGTCTCCGCGACGCTTCCGAGCAGGAGCCGCGAGACGCCCTTCCGGCCGTGGCTGCCCATCGCGACGTGGTCGATGTCGTTGTCCTCGTCCCCGGCGAAGTCGACGATGACGTCCGTGGGCTTGCCGACCTCGGTGACTCGCTCGATGGCGACCGCTTCCCCGACGGCCTCCTCGACCTCGTCGAACAGCTCCTCGGCTCGCGCCTTCTCGCGCTCGTACCACTCCTCGGAGAAACTCGGGAGGGTGGCGCTCGGATAGCTGGTCTCCCTGGCGGGGTCGATGACGTGCAGCAGGACCATCGTCGCCTCCGGGAACTCCTCGACGACGAACTCCGTCGCCTCCTGCCCTTGCTCTGACCCGTCCACTGGAACGAGCACGCGGTCTACCATACCGGCGCTACTGCCACCCGCCGGATAACGCTTGCCTCCGTTCCCGGGGGCTGGCTGTACCCGGGCGCGTCGACCCCCACTCTGCCTGCCTCGCCGGGCCGGACGCCGCTCAGCTCCGGCCGTGTCTGGTCACGCAGTACGGCAGGCCGACCAGCTCGACGGGCTCGGAGTTGTCGGGCGAGTAGACCACCATCTGGCCCTTCTCCATGTAGGGGACCTT
>JAZKSZ010000232.1:0-2813 GCA_036625795.1 Haloarculaceae archaeon | reverse complement strand
GGTGAAGGTGCACACGCGCCCCGGTAGGTCGCTGCGCGACAAAGGATTACCGCCCTGTTCGCCCTCACTGCCACCGCTCCCGGCCGTCACCGCTCCCGGCCGTCACCGCGATCGGAGCCGGTTCCGGACGGCCTCTCTGTCGACGGTCCCCGAGGCCGTCCGCGGGAGGTCGCCGGCGAGACCGATGGTCTTCGGCACCGCGTAGCCGGCGACGCGCCCGCGACAGAACTCGCGAAGTTCCCCGGGAGTGGGCGCGGACCCGTTTCCCTCGCGTCCATCGCCGCCCGCATCGGCCGGGACAACCAGTGCGGCGACGCGCTCGCCCCACTCCTCGTCGGGGAGTCCCACGACCGCCGCGTCCGCGACCCCGGGGTGCTCCCGGAGCGCGTCGACGACCGTCGCGGGATAGACCGTCTCCCCGCCGGTCGTGATGGCGTCGTCGACGCGCCCTTCGACCCACAGCCGGCCGGCCTCGTCGCGGTAGCCCAGGTCGCCGGTGTGAAAGCCCCGCGAGCCGACGGCCTCGGCCGTCCGGTCGTCGTCGAGATAGCCCGGCGTGACGGTCGGCCCGCGCACGACGAGTTCGCCCACCTCACCCGGGTCCGCGGGCTCGCCGTCCGCGAGGACGGTCACGTCCGTCACAGCGAGTGGCTGGCCGACCGTTCCCCCGTACTCGGCGGCCTGGGCGGGCGTGGCAGTGGCGACCTGCGAGGCCGTCTCGGTCGTCCCGTAGGTGGGATAGACCGGGACGCCCCGGTCGCGGGCCCGGTCGAGCAGGTCCTCCCCAGACGGTGCCCCGCCCAGCAGCACGGCCCCGAAGCCGGCAGGTGGCTCCCAGCCGGTGTCCAGCAGCCGGCGCAGCTGTGTCGGGACGAGCGAGACGCCAGTCACGTCGTGCTCCTCGATGACTTCGGCGGTCCCTTCGGCCTCGAACCCGGGCTGGATGGCGAGGCTCGTCCCGTACATTGCACACCGGACGGTGGGAGCGAGCCCACCCATGTGGTACATCGGCAGACAGCACAGCCACCGGTCGTCCGGGTCGACCCCGAGGCGGAAGGCGGAGGCGACCGCGCTCCAGACCAGGTTCCCGACCGTCAGCCGGACGCCTTTCGGGATTCCGGTCGTCCCGGAGGTGAACATGACGACCGCGGTGACCGACGGTGAGAGGGGGACGGGCCCCTGCGTCTCTCCTTCCACTCCGGTGCCGGTTCCGTCCCGTGGTCCGGGGGCCAGCCGGTCGACGCCTGTGCGTTCCGGAGGGTCGACAGAGGCGACCGGACCCGGGGCGACCTCGCGGGCGGTCTCCTCGGTGTCCCGCCCGCAGACGAGTACGTCGACCTCAGCACGCCGGGCCTGGCCGGCCAACGTGTCTGCCGGCAACTGGACGTTGAGCGGCACCAGCGTCCGCCCGGTCCGCATCGCCGCGTGGACGAGCGTCACGAACGCGACCCGGGTACCGAGGAGCGTCCCGACCGGGCCGCCCTGGCCGAGGGTGGCCGCCACCCCGTCGACGACCCGGTCGAGTTCCCGGTACGTCCAGGCGGTTCCGTCGGCAGTATCGACCAGCGCGGTCCGCTCCGGAGTCACGGCCGCGCGGTGGGAGAGGATGTCACGGGTCGGCCAGCCATCCCGACTGCCGGAAGCGGACGCGGCATCCCCCGACCCGTCCGCGCTGTCGCGGCCGCCGGTCATGGCCGGGTCGGGAGCCCGAGTCCCGGCTCCTGGGGAACGGTAACGTGGCCGTCATCGACGGTCGCGGGGTCCGGCGCCAGGTCCGAACGGAGCATCGATCCGGTGGCCAGCCCGCAGGGGCCGACCTCCGGGACCGAGGCGGCAAGGTGGACCGCACCGGTCCGGGCGACCACGGTGTCGATGGTCGTCGAGACCACGGGTTCGACGCCGGCCTCGCGGGCGGTCCTCGCGGCCTCGCGGGCCAGGTCCGGCCCGCCCAGTACCATCGGTTTCAGCACCACGACGTCCGCAGCATCGGCCTCGAGTATCTGCTCGACGTCGTAGGCGGCGAGTGACTCGTCGACTGCGATGTCGACACCCCGGCCCCGAAGCGCGGCGTGTCCGTCCAGGTCCTCCGCCGGGAGGGGCTGCTCGACGTAGTCGACCCCCCGGTCGGCGACCGCCTCCACGACACGTTCGGCCTGGCTGCGGGTCCAGGCGCCGTTGGCATCGAGCCGGAGCGGGGCGTCGACCTGCTCGCGGACCGACCGCACGCGCTCGAGGTCGGCCTCGACGTCCTGGGCACCGACCTTGAGCTTGAGGCAGCCGAAGCCCTCCCCGACGGCCTCGACCGCCGCAGCGGCCGTTTCGTCGGGCGGCGCGTCGCTCAGCGTCGCGTTCACCGGCACCGACCGGACCGTTTTCTCGCCGCCGAGACTCCGGTACAGCGGCTCTGATGCCGCCCGGGCGAGTGCTTCCTGCAGGGCGAGCGCGAGCGCGTGTCTGGCCGCCGGCGCTTCGGTCTTCGTCAACGCGACCCCCCAGTCGGTGTGTTCGGCGACCTCTGCCGCCCGAGCCAGCGCTTCCCGACACTCCTCGTAGGTCTCCGTCCAGCCCAAAAGCGGACTCGCCTCGCCCAGCCCTTCGGTCCCGGCGTACTCGAGGCGGACCAGAAAGCCCTCGCGCTCGCGGACCGCGCCCGCCGCCGTCTCCAGCGGCGTCGCCAGTTCGACCGAGAACGGCTCGACCTCCATCTACACCACCCCCGCCCCCCCTGCGGCGAGTCCCCCGCCCACCACGACCGCAAAAACCGCAACCCACAACCCACACCGCACCACCCCGGGCATGACCCCCAACCCCTC
>JAZKSZ010000231.1:0-2829 GCA_036625795.1 Haloarculaceae archaeon | reverse complement strand
TCGGTTCCGGGGTCGGCGTCGGTTCCCTCGCCGGCCGCGCCGGCGGGCCCGTCCTCCCGGCCGAGGTAGGTCTCGTGACCGAGCTCGTCGTATCGCGCCCGCTCTGCCGGGTCAGCCAGCACGTCCCTGGCATCGATGAGGCGTCGGGTCTGCCTCCTCGCGTCGGTCGCGTCGTTGACGTCCGGATGGGTCTCTTTCAGCCGCTCGCGGTAGGCGACCATGACCTGGTCGGTACTCGCATCCCTGCCGACGCCGAGGACCTCGTAGTACGTTTCTGCCATTCGATGCGCCCGCTTCCCATCGATGAACAGTACGCGCGAAAATAAACACCGGCGGCCCTGTTCAGGGCGCGAGGCCCCACAGGCCGCCATCGGCCCGCCCCACGACCAACGTCTGGCCGGCGACGGCGGGCGTCACCAGCCCGGCGTTCGACCGCCACGACCAGGCCGCGTCCCCGGTCGCCGCGTCGACGGCGACGACGCCGCCCTCCCGGGTTCCGTACGCGAGTCGTCCATTTACGATGCCGCCCGGAGACGGCATCTCCGTGTCGACGTCGACGCGCCAGCGTTCCTCGCCGGTCGGTCGGTCGAGGATAAATAGCTCGTGTGTGCTCACGCCCACGATGCTGTCGTCGGTGCCGACGGCCGTCGGGAGGCCGCCGGCCTCGTAGGTCCACCGCGGGGACCCGGAGCGGTCCAGTGCGACGACGCGTTCGCCGCCCGCGTAGGCGGTGTCACTCTCGACGTGCCAGTTCGTGACCGTCCAGTCGTCGATGGTCCACCGTTCGGACCCCTCGCGGGCATCGAGGGCGTGGAGGCCGTCGTCCCTGACCAGCACGCGGTCGCCGAACCCGGTGACCTCGTTGCCGCCGTAGTCCTCGACGTCGTACGTCCACCGTTCGGTGCCGTCCCCTGCCGCGACGGCATCGATGCCACCGGCGTGGTCCACCACGACGGTGTCACCGACGAGCGTCCCGCCCATGACGTCGCCGGTCGATTGCCGCCAGTCCGCCGCCCCGTCGGCAATGGCGTGGACCGACTCGCCGGCCCCCTCGAGGGCGTCGTCGTGGGTTCCGACGAAGGCGGTCCCGTTCCGGACCCCGAGGAACTCGAAGAACTTGTAGGACAGCTGGGGCGCCCAGACCCAGTGTCGCTTCCCGGAGGTCGCGTCGAAGGCGTGGAGGCGGTAGTCCTCGCCGTGGGGCCCCTGGGTGTCCCCGGAGATGGCGTAGGCGACGCCGTCGGAGACAGCGACCACCCGCACGTACGGCTGTCCCGTGTGCTCGCGCCACAGGACCGTCCCGGACTCGTCGACGGCCAGCAGTGCCGCGTCGTCGGGTTCGTCCTGGTCGTAGCGTTTTCCGGTCCCAAGGTAGCAGGTGCCGTCGGCGACCAGCGGCCGCTGTGGCGTTCCCTCGGTCGGGACGTGCCATCGGGTCCGGGCCGGCCCCGCCGGCGTCCTGTCGTTCGTCGGTGGTTCGTCCGGCGAGGTGGTGGGTCCGCCTGGCGGGGACTGGCTGGTCGTGTCGGTCTCGTCCGCCGGGGTTCGACGTCGCGTGGAGGCCGTCGGTTCGCCGGCGTTGTCGCCGAGACACCCGGCGAGCCCGAACGCAGCCGCGCCGCACGCTACGAGGACCCGTCGTCTGCGGTGATCCATGCACGGAGGTTGGCCCGACCGGCTTGAATCCTTTCCCGTAGGTCAAACGGCGACTTTCCCATGCCGGACCGCCGCGTGTGAACCTTTCTCGGAACCGCGAGAAAGCGAGGCTCGACCCGAACCACCCCCCGGGGGAGCCGAGCCATTATCACACTCCCGCATTCGGACCGCGCCCTGGGGCACTCTCACCGGGAAGGTTTATGCGCCGGCCAGCCCCAGGCGCGGTATGGTTTCGGAGCTGTTCGACCCCGACGCCTGGGAGCCGGTGGCGGGGTTCGACGCGCGGGACGTCACCTACCACCGGGGCGTCGACGTCCCGGCCGTCCGCATCGCTTTCGACCGGCCGGCGGTTCGCAACGCCTTCCGCCCGGAGACCGTCGACGAACTCTACGATGCCCTCGACCACGCCCGTCGCCAGCCCGACGTTGGGTGCGTCCTGCTGACGGGGAACGGCCCCTCGCCGACTGACGGCGGGTGGGCCTTCTGTGCCGGTGGCGATCAGTCGATCCGCGGCGAATCGGGGTACGAGTACCGCGATGGCGACACCGAGGCCGGCGACGCCGGTGGGCCGGGATCCGGTGACCCCTCCAACGAGACCGTCGGACGACTCCACATCCTCGAGGTCCAGCGGCTCATCCGGTTCATGCCCAAACCCGTGGTCTGTGTCGTCCCCGGGTGGGCCGTCGGCGGCGGGCACAGCCTCCACGTGGTCTGCGACCTGACCCTGGCCAGCCAGGAGCACGCGAGCTTCAAGCAGACCGATCCCGACGTGGCCAGTTTCGACGCCGGCTTCGGCTCGGCCTACCTCGCCGAGCAGGTCGGCCAGAAGAAGGCCCGCGAGATATTCTTCCTCGGCCGGGCCTACGACGCTGCCGAGGCGGCGGAGATGGGGATGGTCAACGAGGTGGTCCCTCACGAGGACCTCGAGGACGTGGCCCTCGAGTGGGCCGACGAGATCAGCCGGAAGTCCCCGATGGCCATCCGGATGCTCAAGTACGGCTTCAACATGGCCGACGACGGCCTCGTCGGCCAGCAGGTCTTCGCGGGTGAGGCGACGCGGCTCGGCTACATGACCGACGAAGCCCGCGAGGGTCGCCAGGCCTTCAACGAGGGCCGCGAACCGAACTTCCGGGACTATCCCTGGTACTTCTGAGGGCCACCTGAAACTACGGA
>JAZKSZ010000230.1:0-2832 GCA_036625795.1 Haloarculaceae archaeon | reverse complement strand
GCATCGCCTGGTCGGCCGCCCGGCAGACGAGGTCGTTTGCCGTGTAGTTACACATCGCGACCAGTTGGCTGATCGACGAGCGGGAGTCGGTGATCATCTGGCCGCCCTCCTGTTCGTCGAGGGCGGCGGCGGTCTTCCGGATGGTGTTCCGGAGCATCTCGGCTTCCGTGTGGAGTTCCGCCAGCGGGAACTGGATGGCCTGGCGTCTGGCCAGCGGTTCCCCCCAGGTCTCCCGCTCCTTGGCGTACTCGACGGCCTCGTCGATGCAGAACTGCGCGGCGCCGAGGCTGGCCGCGGCCTGCCGGATCCGGCTCTCGTGGACGAACCGCTGGGCGACGTGCAGCCCCTTGCCGACCTCGCCGACGACCGCCGACTCGGGCACGCGCACGTCGTCAAGCGACACCTCCGCGTGGTCGGTCGGCATGTTGAACGTCCACCAGAAGAAGTCGACCTCCAGCCCTGGCGTGTCAGTCGGCACCAGAAACGCCGTGATCCCCTCGCCGTCACCGGGCTCACCGGAGGTTCGGGCGAAGACCAAGTCGTGGGTCGCGGTGTGCATCCCGCTGTTCCAGCGCTTTTCGCCGTTTATCACCCACTCGTCACCCTCTCTCTCGGCGGACGTCTCCATCCACGTCGCGTCCGACCCGTGGTCGGGCTCGGTCAACCCGAAGGCGACCCGGACGTCGCGGGTAATGACGTCCTCGATCATCGCCTGCTGCTCGTCGTTGCCGAAGCGGTCGAGGATCTGGGGGAACTGGAGGTTCCCGACCACCGACGCCTCGCTCTGGAGGACGTTGTGCAGCCCCGGCCCCTTGCTCGCGAGGTGTTCGCGGATGATGGCCATCCCCAGGTTCGAGCCGTCCATCCCCCCCATCTTCTCGGGCAGCGGATACCGGTAGAAGCCGGCCTCGTCGGCCCGCTCGCGCATCTCCGCCATGACCGCCTCCCACTCCTCGGTTGGAACGCCGCCGTTCTCCCAGTCCGTGCGGGCGTGCTCCCGTCGCTCGTCGAAAAACTGGATGTGTTCCTCCTCGAGGGGCTTGATCTCCGTCTCGATGAACTCGTCGAGGTCGTCGAGCAGCGCCTGTATCTTGTCGGGCACTCCGTATGCCATGGGTTGCCGTTTCGTGCAGCGGGTGAAATAAGTTCCCCCGACCACCCGCGCTGGCCGGGCTCCGCGGCCGAGGACTCCGGGACGGCGCCGGCGACAGCTATTTACCGGGCGGTCGAATCAGGCCCAGGTATGCCGTATCTCCACCCGGAGCTCGTACTCCGGCGGTTTTCGTCGTTCGCTCGCGAGGAGGTCCGCCCCGCGATCGTCGGGGACGGCGACGAGTTCCTCGAGGCACAGGTCGGCTCGATGTCGAGCACGCTCGATTTCCTCTCGAAGGAGCTGGACGGGATGCGTGGCGCCGTCGAGGCCCAGCACGAGGCGCTGCTCGAGGCACTCGATGGGGGCGAACAGGCGCTGGCTGGCATCGACGCGACGGCCCCCGAGGTTCGAGCGGCGGTCGAGGACGGCCGCGACCGGCTGGCGGAGCCGCCAGCCGACGTCTACGACCACGAGCAACTCCTCCTCGCGGTGAGTTCGGACGTGCTCGCCGCGGTCGAGGCTGGCCTCGAGGGGGAGGCGGCCCGCACCGTTCGGGAGCCCGTCTACGGGTTTCTGGACGTGCGGGTCACCACCCAGCTCGAGATGCTCGGGAGGGAGTCGGATGACTGACGACGAGGTCTCGACAGCGGCCCTCGGGACCTACCTGTCGGGCGAACTGGCCGACGGGGCGGTCGACGTCTCCGACCTCCAGTACCACACCGAGGGGTGGTCCCGGCAGACTGTCTCCTTCACCGCGACGTGGACGGCGGACGGCGACGAGACCACCCGGCGGCTGGTCGCCCGGGTCGATACCGACGAGGACGTCGACCGCTCGCACGACACGAGAAACGACATCGAGACCGAATACCGGACGATGGAGGCGGCCTACGAGTCGGGGGTCCCGGCGCCCGAGCCGGTCCTGTACGCCGACGACGAGTCCGTGCTCGGCGGCTCGTTCTTCCTCGTCGAGCACCTCGCGGGCGACGCGCCGATCACCTGGGACCCCCGCGACCGACAGCGGCTGTACGACGCGTGGGACGACCCCGAGAACACCCTTCCGAGCCAGTTCGTCGACGCGACCGCGGCCGTCCATTCCGTGCCCCCCGAGGCGGTCCCCTCGCTGGAGCAGACGGACCCCGGAGACGTCGTCGACCGCGAACTCGACACCTACGAGCGGATCTACGAGGAGACGAAGCTGAAACAGGAGCCGGCGGTCCAGGAGGCGCTGCGGTGGTTCCGGGCCAACAAACCGGACGTGCCCGAGACGACGCTGGTCCACGGGGACTTCCGGATCGGGAACGTCCTCGTCACCGACGACGAACTCACCGGCGTCCTCGACTGGGAGTTCGCGCGGGTCGGCGACCCGCTGTACGACCTGGGCTACGCGAGCACCCGGTACTTCTCCGGGAAGCTCATCGAGCCCACCGAGCGGCCGGAGCTGGCGAGTGCGCTGGTCGAGCGCGAGTGGTTCTACGACGAGTACGAGAAGCGGACTGGCCGAACGGTCGACCGCGACCGGGTCCGCTACTGGCAGGCCCTCTCGGCGTTCACGATGATGACCCGGGGAGTCGCGGGCGCCCACCGGTACCAGGCCGGGGAGGCCGACGGCGTCCGCAGCGCGTGGTTCCAGTACATCGTCCCGGGCCACATCGAGGACCTGCTGGAAGCAGTCGAGGGCGACCGCACCTGACCCGGCCCGGCGACCCGACGCCTGCGGCGGTCCGGCGCCCGTCGGTGAG
>JAZKSZ010000229.1:0-2865 GCA_036625795.1 Haloarculaceae archaeon | reverse complement strand
TCGGCGGGCTGGTCGCCGACGGCTACACCCCGGTCGTGAGCCCGCCGATGGCCGGGGCGGACGACGGCAACGTTACCCCCGTCAACACGGACGCCGACCGCGCGGCGGCGGCCATCGCCGGCGCGCTCGACGCGACCCTGCTGTTGCTGACGGACGTCCCCGGCATCCTGGAGGACCCGGACGACCGGAGCACGCTGGTCCGCGAGGTCGACGACCCCGCGGAGTGGGACCACCTGCAGTCACTCGCAGAGGGCGGCATGGGCCGGAAGGTGATGGCCGCCGGCGAGGCCCTGGAGGGTGGCGCCGCGGAGGTCGTGGTCGCGGACGCGAACATCGACCGCCCGGTGATGACGGCCCTGGAGGGAGACGGGACACATATCTATCCGGGCGCCCTGGAGGGGGACACATGAGCGGCTTCGTCTTCGCCGAGAAGCCCATTCGGATCGAGGAGGGCGACGGCGTCCACCTCTACGACGACTCGGGAACGGAGTACCTGGACGCCGGCGCCAGCTACGCCTGCGTCCCGCTGGGCCACGGCCACGCAGCCGTTCAGGAAGCTGTCCGCGACCAGCTCGACCGGCTCACATACGTCCAGGCCTCCTACCCCGTCGGCGTCCGGACCGAGCTGTACGAGCTGCTTGCCGACACCGCCCCCGGCGACATCGGGAAGACCTGGCTCTGTAACTCGGGCACGGAGGCAAACGAGGCCGCACTGAAGTTCGCCCGCGCCGCCACCGGCGAGGGGCAGACGAAGATCATCGCCACCATGCAGGGCTTTCACGGCCGCACCATGGGGGCGCTGTCGACGACCTGGAAGGACAAGTACAAGAAACCCTACGAGCCGCTGGTCGGGGACGTCGACTTCGTCCCCTACGGTGACGCGGCGGCGATGGCCGAGGCCATCGACGAGGAGACCGCCGCGGTGATCGTCGAGCCCATCCAGGGGGAGGGCGGGATCAACCCCCCCACCAAGGAGTTCCTCCAGGCCGCCCGCGTCCACACCGCACAGCAGGGCGCGGCCCTGATCTTCGACGAGGTCCAGACCGGGATGGGCCGGACGGGGACGCTGTGGGCCGCCGAGTGGTCCGACGTCGTCCCGGACATGCTCACTACCGCGAAGGGGCTCGGGAACGGCCTGCCCGTCGGCGCCACGCTGTGCCGGGACTGGATCGCGGAGGACTACGGCTCCCACGCCTCGACGTTCTCGGGCGGGCCGGTCATCTCGGCGGCCGCGAAGGCGACCGTCGAGACCGTCCTCGCGGAGGAGCTGCCCGCCCACGCCGCGGACGTGGGGACGTACCTCCGCGAGGAGCTGGAAGCGACCCTGGAGAACGCCCGCGACGTGCGCGGCGAGGGGCTCATGGTCGGTATCGAGGTCAAGCGGGGCGCCAACCGCTACCTGAAGCAGCTGGCCATGACCCACCAGGTTCTCGCGCTGCCCGCGGGCCGGACCGTCGTCAGGTTGCTCCCGCCGCTGACGCTCGAACGCGGTCACGCCGACCGCATCGTCGAGGCGATGGCGGAGGTGGTCGGATGACGACCGCCCAGCGCGCCGGGACCGAACCCCGGGAGCTGCTGGAGAAGCTGGTCTCGGTCCCCTCGGTCACGCCCGAGGAGCGGCCCTGCGCCGAGCAGCTGAAAGGCTACTTCGAGCGCCACGGCCGCGAGGCCTACATCGACGAGGTCGGGAACCTCCGGGCACCTGCCGACGACGGGGTTCTCCTCACGTCGCACATCGACACCGTCCCCGGCGACATCCCCGTCCGGGTCGAAGAGATGCCCCACGTCGACGTCCGGTGGGGCGGCGAGGAGCCACCCGCCGGCATCGAGGGGGCCGGCAACGTCGAGGTGCTCTGGGGCCGGGGCAGCGTCGACGCGAAGGGGCCGCTTGCGGCGATGGCCGTCGCCGCGGTCCGGACCGGCGCCAGCTTCGCGGGAGTCGTCGGCGAGGAGGTCGACTCCCGCGGCGGCCGCCACCTCGTCGAGGACCGCGAGGCACCCGGGGCGGTGATCAACGGCGAGCCCTCCGGCTGGGAGGGGATCACCCTGGGGTACCGTGGACTGCTCGGAGGCACCTACGTCGCCACCTCCGAGTCGGGCCACTCCTCGCGGCCGGACAGGAACGCCATCCAGGAGGGGATCGCGTGGTGGAACCGCGTCGAGGAGGAGTTCGGCCACGACGAGTGGGTCCCGGTCTTCGAGCGGGTGACGCCCAAGCCAGTCTCCTTCGAGGGCGGGATGACCGACGACGGGCTCTCCGTGGAGACCACCATCGACGTCCAGCTCCGGGTGCCCCCGGAGTTCACCACCGACGAGGTCCGCGAGATCGCCGACGGCCACCTCGAACTGGGGACGGTCAACTGGGACGACAGGGTCGAGCCGGTGATGCAGAGCCCCCGGACCCCCGTCGCGCGGGCGTTCCGGGCGGCCATCCGCGGGCGGGGTGGCGAGCCCCGCCTGCTCCGCAAGACCGGCACCAGCGACATGAACGTCTACGCACAGCACTGGGACTGTCCGATGGTCACCTACGGTCCCGGCAACTCCGACCTGGACCACGCGCCGAACGAACACCTCGGGCTGGCCGAGTACGACGAGACCGTGACCATCCTCGAGAGCGTCACCGAGCGCCTGCTGGAGGACTGACCATGGACCTCGTTGATATCGACGACCTCGGCGTCACCGACCTGGCGGCCGTGCTCGACCGCGCGGCCGAGCTGAAAGCCGGGGAGAGTCCGGACACCTCGAGAAGCGGCGACCAGCCCCTCGACGGGCAGACGCTGGCGATGGTCTTCGAGAAGCCCTCGACGCGCACGCGGGTCTCCTTCGAGACCGGCATGACCCGTCTCGGCGGCCACGCCATCTTCC